>NZ_BAAGZJ010000025.1:0-89644 GCF_054778635.1 Nocardiopsis nanhaiensis | reverse complement strand
CCCGCCACCAACCCTCAACGGACGCCTACGGCGCGGCGCCTTCTGCCCGTCGCCCGCCACCAACCCTCAACGGACGCCTACGGCGCAGCACCTTCTCGACGGGCAGCATCCACCGAACACGCCCTAGCCTGAAGGTCCGCGCGGCACACGTCAGATGGCCGGTTCCTGCCCCGATCCCCGGCCGGTCCCTCGGCCGTCGGCCCGGCGCCGATCCGGTGACGTCCCGGCCTCGACCGGCGGCTTCTGCCGGATTTTCGGCAACTTCGCGTCGCCGTGTCCGGTGCCCTCCCCGCCCAATGGCATCCTGTGTGGATGAACCAGCCACTCACAGTCGAACAGATCCGACGGGCGCCGAAGGTGCTCCTGCACGACCACCTCGACGGCGGGCTGCGTCCGGCCACGATCGTCGAGCTGGCCCGCGAGTCCGGTTACTCGGAGCTGCCCACCTACGACGCGGCCGAACTCGGACAGTGGTTCCGTGAGGCCTCGCACTCCGGTTCCCTGGAGCGCTATCTGGAGACCTTCGCCCACACCACGGCGGTCATGCAGACCCGGGACGGCCTGATCCGCGTCGCCGCCGAGTGCGCGGAGGACCTCGCCGCCGACGGCGTGGTCTACGCGGAGCTGCGCTACGCCCCCGAGCAGCACCTCGAGGGCGGGCTCAGCTTGGAGGAGGTCGTGGAGGCCGTCCAGGAAGGGCTGGAGCTGGGGGAGAAGCGCGCGGCGGACGCCGGTAGGGGCATCCGCACCGGGCAGCTCGTGACCGCCATGCGGCACGCCGCCCGTTCGTCGGAGATCGCCGAGCTGGCGGTCCGCCACCGCGACTCCGGCGTGTCCGGCTTCGACATCGCTGGCGCCGAGGCGGGAAACCCGCCCACCCGTCACCTGGACGCCTTCGAGTACCTGCGCCGGGAGAACTTCCACTTCACCATCCACGCCGGAGAAGCGTTCGGCCTGCCCTCCATCTGGGAGGCCCTCCAGTGGTGCGGCTGCGACCGCCTCGGCCACGGCGTGCGCATCATCGACGACATCACCACGAACGGCAGCGGCGTGCCCCAGCTGGGCCGTCTCGCCCAGTACGTACGGGACAAGCGGGTTCCGCTGGAGATGTGCCCGAGCTCCAATGTGCAGACCGGTGCCGCCGACTCCATCGCCGACCACCCGATCAAGCTCCTGCGCGACCTGCGCTTCCGGGTCACGGTCAACACTGACAACCGCCTGCAGAGCGGGGTCACCCTCTCGGAGGAGTTCGCCAAGCTGAGCGAGGCCTTCGGCTACGACTGGGACGACCTGCAGTGGTTCACGGTCAACGCGATGAAGTCGGCATTCCTGCCGTTCGACGAGCGGCTCGCGCTGATCAACGGGATCATCAAGCCGGGGTTCGCTCAGCTCAAGTGGGCGACGCACTGATGGGCAGAACCGGCAACGGGGCCACTTCGCACTACTCCACGTCCGCCAGGGTGATGGCGATCGTGTGGGTGGTTATCGCGGTCCTGCTGTTGCTGGACCTGCTGCTGCGCGGGCAGGGCCGCCCCTCCTGGATCGCCGGGGCCGTTCTGGTGCTGAGCGTCGCCGCGGTCTACGTGGCCTGGTTGCGTCCGAGAGTGGTCTCCACGGAGCGCGGCATCCGGGTGATCAACCCGCTGCGGGAGACCTTCGTGCCGTGGTCGGCCGTGCAGTGGGTGGACGTCGTGGACGTCCTGCGGGTGCACACCCCGCAGGAGGTCGTCCGTTCCTGGCCGCTGCGCGAGACCAAGCGGGCGAAAGTCCGCGAGAACATGCGCCGTGAGTCGGGCTACATCGACGACGAACAGGATGAGGCCCAGATGCGCCCGGTCGACGTGGTCGCTCGCGACCTGCGCCGGGACGCGGAGCGGTACAAGACGCGTCCGCTCGACGGCCCCATCAAGGAGATCGACGAGGCGGGGCCGGCCGCGCTGGGCGCGGAGGAGCGCCCGCAGACGATGGTGCCGGTCGAGGTCATCGTGGTCCTGGGATCGTCCCTGGTGTTCTTCCTGGCCGTGTTGCTGCTGGCCTGAGCCTTCCCGAGCCTCTTTCCGCAGGACCGGACCCGGTCGCCGCACGCCGCGCGGTGACCGGGTCTTCCGCTTTCCGGGGTTCGGGGTTGACGGACGGTCCACGACTCTGCTTAGGTTAGGCATGCCTAAGGGAGAGCGTTCCGGGTGGGCGGGCTTCGCGCGGATGGCCACTCACCCGGACCTTCTTCCAAGGGCGACGCGCGCGGTTCAACTGAATAACGGAAAGGTGTCGCCGGTCGCGAGTCCAACGGGGTCTGCGGGGATCCTGCGCGACAGCGGCACCGGGGAAAGCACCGCCTTCGACCGGGCCCACGGCCGGTGCCGTCCATCCCATGGCCTCGGGATGTACGCTCGCCACGCCGGTACCGGACACGTCGGTCCGGTCGAAGGTGCCCCAACTTCCTTGACGCGTACGAAAGCCCGGCCTCGGCCGGGCTTTTCGCGTTCTCGGGGACCGGAACCTCCGGGGAATCCCCGGCCCCTCAGGGCCCCTCGCCGCGGGGGCGTCGGCCCTCACGCCGCCGCAAGCACCCGGTTGAGCAGCTCGCCGAGCCTGCTGGCCCGTTGCGTCACGATCTCCAGGGCGCGTCCCTCCACGAAGGGTTCGAGCACACCCCCCACGGCGTCGTTGCTGACGATGGACAGCCCCAGCACCTCGGCGCCCATCTCCACGGCGGCGATCGCCTCCAGAGCGAGCGAGCGGCCCACCACGTCCGCACCCGCCTGCCGCAGTACCTTCAGCTCGGCCGGGGTCTGCAGCTGCGGCCCCGTGGTGGCCACGTAGACGCCCTCGGCCAGCGACGCGTCGACGTCATGGATGATCTGGCGCAGCCGTGCGCTGTAGGCCTCGCTCAGGTCCACGAAGTCGGGGCCCGCCAGCGGGGACTGCGAGGTCAGGTTGACGTGGTCGCGCAGGATGACCGGTTGGCCGGTCTGGTAGTCGGTGCGCAGGGAACCCGCTGAGCCGGTCAGTGTGGCGATCCGTGCGCCCGCGGCGATCCCGGTCCGCACGGCGTGTGTGGCCACCATCGGCCCGTGCCCCTCGTAGACGTGCACGCGCCCCATGAAGACGGCGACGCGCTTCTCGCCCACCCACATACTGCGGACCTTGCCGCTGTGCCCTTCCGCGGTGGGAGCGACGAAACCGGGCAGCTCGGTCGTGTCGAACTCGATATCGGGTGTGCCGAGGGTGTCCGCCGCGCCCGCCCAACCGGAGCCCAGTACCACCAAGGCGTCGAAGCTGTCGGCCCCGGCTCGGGTCAGCAACTCCTTCGCCGCGGAGTCCGCCAGTTCCTTGGCCTCGCCGGTCGTCTGGGTCGGCTGCTCTGATTCACTCACAAGTCGGATGCTACCGCTCTGTAATCAAATAGTTCCGGAGCGGAACTCGGTGTGTCCAAAGGGCGGAATATACGTGTCACCTTGGGTGACATCAGAGGCGGGTCCTCCGTGTTCTTCATCGCATTTTCCGAGGTCATGGACGTCTTCTGTGAGCGCCTGCACGTGCAATGGGCGTGCCCGTGCCGGGGTGCCTGCGGATTTTCGTGGTTGACATGGCTGACAATGGAGGGAAGCGATAAAACCAGGTGGTGCCCTGCCATGCCCGAATATCGCCCCGGACCGGGAACGGGTGTGCGGCACCGCCCGCAGAGGGAGTGAAGCAGCGTGACGAAGGTCGTGATCATCGGTGGCGGGCCCGGGGGCTATGAGCCGGCGTTGGTCGCCGCGCAGCTCGGCGCGGACGTGACTGTGGTGGAGCGCGACGGGATCGGCGGCTCCTGCGTCCTGACCGACTGCGTTCCCTCCAAGAGCCTGATCGCCACGTCCACGCGCACCACGTACGTACGCGAGTCCGCCGACCTGGGCATCCACATCCCTGAGGCCGCCGAGGACCGGACGGCCGTCGAGGTCGACATCGACCAGGTCAACTCGCGGATCAAACGCCTCGCCCAGGCGCAGTCCGACGACACCCGCGCCCGCCTGATCAAGGAGGGTGTGGAGGTCGTCTTCGGCGAGGCCCGTCTGGTCGACCCGCACATAGTCGCCGTCGGCGAACGCCGCATCCGCGCCGACGTCATCCTCATCGCCACCGGTGCCCACCCCCGTGAACTCCCCACTGCCGCTCCCGACGGCGAGCGCATCCTGACCTGGCGCCAGCTCTACGACCTGGAGGAGCTCCCGGAGAAGCTGATCGTGGTCGGTTCCGGCGTCACCGGCGCCGAGTTCGCCAGCGCCTACCAGTCCCTGGGTTCGGACGTCACCCTCGTCTCCTCCCGCAAGCTGGTCATGCCCACGCAGGACTCCGACGCGGCCGAGGTGCTGCAGGACGTCTTCATGCGCCACGGTATGACCGTCCTCAGCCAGACCCGGGCCGAGTCGGTGGTGCGTACCGAGGACGGGGTCAGGGTCACGCTGTCGGACGGCCGCCAGGTCGAGGGCAGCCACTGCCTGATGACGGTCGGCATGATCCCCAACACCGAGGGCCTGGGCCTGGAGGAAGCCGGGGTCCGGCTCGGGAAGGGCGGTTTCGTCGAGGTCGACCGCGTCTCCCGCACCACCGTCCCGGGTGTCTACGCCGCGGGTGACTGCACCGGCGTGAACATGCTGGCCTCCGTGGCCGCCATGCAGGGCCGCATCGCCATGTGGCACGCGCTCGGTGAGGCCGTGTCCCCGCTGCAGCTGTCCACCGTCGCCTCCACCGTGTTCACCCACCCCGAACTGGCCGCCGTGGGTGCCAGCGAGGACGACGTGCGCAGCGGCCGGATCGACGGCCGGACGGTCACCCTGCCGCTGGGCACCAACCCGCGCGCCAAGATGAACGAGGTCAGGGACGGCTTCGTCAAGCTCATCTGCCGCCAGCACACTGGCATCGTCCTCGGCGGCGTCATCCTCGGCCCGCGCGCCAGCGAACTCATCCTGGGCGTGTCCATCGCGGTCCAGCAGCGCCTGACCGTCGACGACATCGCGCACACCTTCTCGGTGTACCCGTCGCTGTCCGGCAGCGTCACCGAGGCCGCACGCTCCCTCATGCTGGCCTCACCCGAGTAGCCGCACCCGCAGATACGCGGGGAAGACGTAAGGGCCCCGACGACGGGGCACACGAAAGGGCCCCGGGAACCAGCTCTGAACCAGTGCTGGATTCCCGGGGCCCTGCGTCTGCGGTGCGTGGACCGGCTCGACGGTGCGTGGCCCGGGGCCGACTAGAAGGGGCCGACTAGAAGTCGAAGCCGCCGAAGTCCCCGAAGTCGCCTCCGCCGCCGAAGTCACCCCCGCCGTCGAAGTCGCCGCCGCCCATGTCGCCAGCGTCCTCGGCGCCGCCACCCATCATGCCGGCGCCCATCATGGACCCCATCATGGAGCCCATCATCATGCCGGTGAACATGCCCATCATCATGTTCATGCCGAAGTAGCCGCCAGCGTAGGGCGAGTACGCGGGACCGGCGTCGTAGTACGGGCGCCGCTCGCCGTCGACCTCGACCATGCGCACGTCCGGCTGGCCGCCGGTCCGCACGGCCTGGGCGCACACCGCGCACGCGGTGACCGAGCGGGGCGAACCGCCCGGCGGGGCCCAGGAGACGTCCTCGGTGGACGGACCGTGCTGCGGGTTGAAGAAACAGGGGCCGCGCCGCTCGGGCACCGGGTCGCCGTTCATCCGGGCCCGGGTGGCGGTCATGTAGTAGCGGCCGTCCTCCAGCGCGCCGGTCACCATCCTGATCTGCTCGGGCTCCTCGATGGTGTCCAGCAGGGCCTTGGCCTGGTCGTAGGAGTCCATGGCCCGCGAGTAGTCGTTGCGGGTCGCGTCGTCCACGGCGGACAGGTCGATCTCCAGGCGGGAGACGTCCTCGCCGAGCCGGACGACGTCCTCGGTGGCCATCTGCCGGATCTCGCTCATCTGCTTGGCCTTCTCGGCCTCGCGCTTCTTGCGTTGGTTGTAGACGTACCAGCCACCGGCACCGACGATCGCCACGAGGATCGCGAGCAGCACCAGACCGGAGTCGCCGCCACCTGCGGGGGCCTCGGACTCCTCGACCGCCTCAGGTACCGCGACGAGGGTGTCGACGGCGTTGGCGCTGCCGTCCGTGTTCGTGGTTCCGGCGCTCTGGGCGGCCGACGCGATCGCGTCGGTGTTCTCCAGGTTCGGGGAGAGGACCTCGAAGGTTTGGCTGCCGGCGAAGACACCGTAGGCGCCGTCACCGACCTCGTCCATCACCGGGTCCATGACCATGTCCAGGCCAGCCTCGGAGCCCACGGCCCCGGACGGCAGGATCACGTAGTAGACGGGTGTGTCCGTACCGTCGGAGGCGGCTTCGAGCGCCCCTTCTTCGGCAGCACCGAACACGTCCTCATCGATAGACGGGTCAATGAAGACTCCGTCGTTCTCCAACTCCTCGACGATCTCCTGGGTGTCGGGTAGTTCGGCTTGCGTGTCTGTGTCGGCTGCGGCGGGCACCGCGGCGGCGGTCACCATCGCCGCCGCGATTCCGGCGGTCAGCACTGCGGGTGTTACCAAGCGGCGCAACATGTCGTTCCTCTCGCCTCCCTTAACCACAGGGACGAACAGGGGCCGTCCACAGTTCCCGAGGGGCGGGCACGTGTGTCCGTTGTCTCCCAAGGTCTGGGTAGGCCACCCTACTGGTCGGTTCGGTACGCCTAGGGCCCGCCGAAGGTGTTTCGGCGGGCCCGTGATGTGGCGTTATCGGAGGGTTAGCTTCTGGTCCCCGAACCAGCGGACTCCCGATCGCTGTCAGGGGCCCGGCCCGACCCCTCCTGGGGATCGGGGTCCGCCGTGGCGACGTCCTCCTCGGTGGCCGCCTCCTCCGCGGAGGCGGTGCCGGGCTCGTCGAGCGGAACGAAGCCGGTGCCGCCGCGCGGGGCGTTGTACCGGGTCGTGTCGATGATGCCCTCGCGCTTGGCGACGATCGCCGGGACGAGCGCCTGTCCGGCGACGTTCACAGCGGTGCGGCCCATGTCCAGGATCGGGTCGACGGCCAGGAGCAGGCCCACGCCCTCCAGGGGCAGGCCCAGCGTGGACAGGGTCAGGGTCAGCATGACGATGGCGCCGGTGGTGCCCGCGGTGGCGGCCGAGCCCAGGACGGAGACCGCGACGATCAGCAGGTAGTCGGTGATCGCCAGGTCGACGCCGAAGAACTGGGCGACGAAGATCGCCGAGATCGCCGGGTAGATCGCGGCGCAGCCGTCCATCTTGGTGGTCGCGCCGAACGGAACGGCGAAGGCCGAGTAGTGGCGCGGCACGCCCAGGTTCTGCTCGGTGACCCGCTGCGTGACGGGCAGCGTGCCCAGCGAGGAGCGGGAGACGAAGCCGAGCTGGACAGCGGGCCACACACCGCTGAAGTACTTGGCGGGGGAGAGCCCGTTGAGGCGGGCGACGACCGGGTAGACGACGAACAGCACCAGCGCCAAGCCGATGTAGATCGTCAGGACGAACTGCCCGAGCGCGCCCATGGTGTCCCAGCCGTAGGCGTAGACGGCGTTGCCCAGCAGGCCGACGGTGCCGATCGGTGCCAGGCGGATGACCCACCAGAGGGCCTTGAGCACGACCTCCAGCGCGGAGGCGGCGAAGTTGATGAACGGCTCCGCGGGCTTGCCAACCTTCACCGCGGCGATGCCCAGCACCACGGCGATGACGATCAGCTGGAGCACGTTGAAGGACAGCGTGGTGCTGAGGTCGCCGTCGCCGTTCGCGGTGGTGGCCTCCAGCCCCAGGAAGTTGGCGGGGACCAGGCCTTCGACGAAGGCCAACCAGGAGGTCTCCCGGCCCACGTCCTCGGCGGTGGCCGGGTCGACCCCGCTGTTGACGCCCGGGCGCATGGCCAGGCCCAGGGCGATGGCGATGGCCACCGACACCAGCGCGGTGACGGCGAACCAGAGCAGGGTCTGGCCGGCCAGCCGGGCGGCGTTGGAGACGTTGCGCAGATTGGCGATGGAGGAGATGACCGCCAAGACGATCAGCGGCGGCACGATCGTCTGCAGCAGCGAGACGAACGTCGAGCCGATGAGCTCCAAGGCGGTGGCGAGGCCGTTGGTGACCTCACCGGTCTCGGGGTCGGGCGGGCTGATCTGGAAGGCGACGAAACCCAGGATCAGGCCGACGAAGAGGGCCACGAACACCTGGGCGGCGAACGGAAAGCGCAGCCTGCGCTTTCGAGCGGTGGTCTGCTCGGACACGGAAGGAGTCTCCAGAGGTGGGTGGCCGGGCGCACGCGTACGGCGTCGCGGATCGGCGCGGCGGGCCGCGGGTCCCGGCACAGGGGAAGCGGGCATCACCGAGAGAAGGTGACAAGGGAAGGGTGAGCGGCGCGCTGCCCGGCGTCGGCACGGGCGCGCGGTACCTAGCTACACGCGTCGCTGTTGAAGCGGCACAGGTCGATGTGCCACCTTCGCGTCAGTCCCCAGATGTTCGTCACAGTCGAGAACAATAGCTCAGTTTCTTTACCGTTTCCATACAAAACCGGCACCCCTTCTTGGGCACGCTCGCCAGAACGCCCGAGACGCTGGGACTTCCGTGTGATGGGCGCGATGAGGATCACTCTCGCGCGTGCGGGTCCCCGGAGGGCGGGGCGGGTTCCGGTTCGCCCGTCGGGGAACACCCGCGAGTGTCCGGCGGAACGGAGTGAGACAATCTGTGGAAGGCGCCACTACGGGGTGACAGGGATGGCTACTGTGGGCGACGAGAACGATCCGACGAACGGAGACGGCGATATGTCTGTTCCCTCGGTGTCCGAAAACCGGGTCTCCGATGACGTGGATCAGTGGTCGTTGATCCAGCCGCCGCCGGACGGATACACCGCTGACGACCTCGACCGCATCCCGGATCTTCCGCCGCACACCGAACTCATTGACGGAAGCCTGGTCCTGGTGAGCCCCCAGAAGTTGTTCCACATGCTCGTCCTCAAACTGCTGGAGCGAGAACTCGACAGGCAGGTGCCGGAGTACCTCCTCGTGGCACGGGAGTTCTCGGTCAAACTGGGTAAGCGACAACGACCGGAGCCGGATCTGCTGTTGGTGCGCCGAGACGTCTTCGACGAGCTCGACCAGACCTGGGTCCCTCCGGAAACCGTGGAGCTGGCGGTCGAGGTCGTCTCACCGGAATCAGAGATCCGGGACAGGGAACGCAAGCCGGAGCTCTACGCACGTGCGGGGATTCCGCACTTCTGGCGGGTAGAGAAGGACGGGGACGACGCGGTGGTGTACGTCCACGAGTTGGATCCGGCCAGCGGCCGATATGGCAGGCCCTCTATCCACCGTGCGGTATTGAAGACCACGGTGCCCTTCGATATCGACATCAATTTGGCCGCCCTCGGTCCATACTGAACACCTTGGGGCACCGCCAGCGGTCGGCGGCGCCCCAAGGTTAGGTGAGCTCGACGTTATGCGTCCTTGATGTCGCAGACCACCGCGCCGTTGGCCACGGTCTCTCCGGCGGCGACCTTCAGTCCGGTCACGGTTCCGCCCTTGTGGGCGCTCAGCGGCTGCTCCATCTTCATCGCCTCGATCACCACCACCGTGTCGCCCTCGTCGACCTGCTGGCCCTCGGCGGCCACGAGCTTGACTACGGTGCCCTGCATCGGGGAGACCAGGGAGTCCCCGCTGGCGGCGGCCCCGCCAGCGCCACCCTTGCGCGAGGAGCGCTTCTTCTTCCCGCCGCTCCCGGCCTCGGCCCCGGCACCGGCGGCGGAAACACCCAGGGAGGCGGGCAGGACCACGTCGATGCGCTTGCCGCCCACCTCCACCGTCACGGTCTCGCGCTCGGTCTCCTCGGCGGTGCCCGCCTCGCCGGACCAGGGCTCGATCCGGTTGTCGAACTCGCTCTCGATCCACCGCGTGTACACCCCGAAAGCCTGTACCGGATCGGCCGGGGCGAACGCGGGGTCGGCCACGACGGCTTCATGGAAGGGGATCACCGTGGGCATACCGCCCACCGTGAACTCGGCCAGGGCCCGCTTGGAGCGCGCCAGCGCCTCGGTGCGGGTCCGCCCGGTCACGATCAGCTTGGCGACCATGGAGTCGAAGGCCTGCGGCACGGTGAACCCGGCCTCGCAGCCGGTGTCCACCCGCACACCCGGCCCGCCGGGAAGGACGAACTCGGTGATGGTGCCCGGGGCGGGCATGAAGTTCCGGCCCGCGTCCTCGGCGTTGATCCGGAACTCGAAGGAGTGCCCTCGGATCTCGGGGTCGCCGTAGCCCAGCTCCTCGCCGTCGGCGATGCGCAGCATCTCCCGCACCAGGTCGATCCCCGTGACCTCCTCGGTCACCGGGTGCTCGACCTGCAGACGGGTGTTGACCTCCAAGAAGGAGATGGTGCCGTCCACCCCGACCAGGAACTCACACGTGCCCGCGCCCACGTAGCCGGCCTCGGCCAGGATGGCCTTGGAGGAGGAGTACAGGCGCTCCACCTGGTCCGCGGACAGGAACGGGGCCGGGGCCTCCTCCACCAGCTTCTGGTGGCGCCGCTGGAGGGAGCAGTCCCGGGTGGAGACGACCACGACGTTGCCATGGGAGTCGGCCAGGCACTGGGTCTCCACGTGCCGGGGCTTGTCCAGGTAGCGCTCGACGAAGCACTCGCCGCGACCGAACGCGGTGACCGCCTCGCGCACCGCGGACTCGTAGGCGTCGGTGACCTCCTCCAGGGAGTAGGCGACCTTGAGGCCGCGCCCGCCGCCGCCGAAGGCCGCCTTGATCGCGATCGGCAGCCCGTGCTCCTGGGCGAAGGCCACGACCTCCTCGGCCGACTCGACCGGGTCGGGGGTGCCGGCCACCAGCGGGGCGCCGACCTTCTGGGCGATGTGGCGGGCCTGGACCTTGTCGCCCAGCGCGTTGATCGCGGCCGGGGGCGGACCGATCCAGGTCAGCCCGGCGTCGGTGACCGCTTGGGCGAAGTCGGCGTTCTCGGCCAGGAAGCCGTAGCCGGGGTGGACCGCGTCGGCGCCGGAGCGGGCGGCGATGTCCAGGAGTTTGCCGATGTCCAGGTAGGAGTCGGCGGGTGTGGCGCCGCCGAGGCCGTGGGCCTCGTCGGCGATCTTGACGTGCAGGGCGTCCAGGTCGGGTTCGGCGTAGACCGCGACGCTGGCGATACCGGCGTCGCGACAGGCGCGGGCGATGCGCACGGCGATCTCGCCGCGGTTGGCGATCAGAACTTTACGCACGGTGGAAAACCTCCAGCTGGGGCGCGGAGCGGATCACGCGCCGACCGCTCAACGAAGAGTCTAGAAAACGGGAGAGCACGGAGGGGGTCACCTCGTGCTCAGGCGCCAGGCACCGGGGCCGGGACGCAGGGGAGCGCGCAGGCCGCGTGAACGGTCCCGCCAGCCGGAGGTGTTCCGCCGCGGCTCAGGCGCCTCGGCGGCGGCACGGGCGGCCGCCGCACGGGCGCTGAGCACGGCGGTGAGCACCGCAAGCTCCTCCTCAGTGGGCTCGCCGCGGACCACGACCAGGTGCGGTGGGTTCGTCGGCGCGGTCACAGCGGGATGTTCCCGTGCTTCTTGGGCGGCAGCTGCTTGCGCTTGTTGCGCAGTGCCTTCAGCGCCTTGGTCACCTGGACCCTGGTCTCGGAGGGCATGATCACCCCGTCGACGTAGCCGCGCTCGGCCGCCGAGTAGGGGTTCAGCAGGGTGTCCTCGTACTCGCGGACGAGGCGGGCGCGCTCGGCCTCGACGTCGTCGGCCTTGGCGAGGGTCCGCCGGTGCAGGACGTTGACCGCGCCCTGCGCCCCCATGACCGCGATCTGCGCGGTGGGCCAGGCCAGATTGATGTCGGCGCCGAGGTGCTTGGAACCCATCACGTCGTAGGCACCGCCGAAGGCCTTGCGGGTGATCACGGTGATCATGGGCACCGTGGCCTCGGCGTACGCGTACAGGAGCTTGGCGCCCCTGCGGATGATGCCGTCCCACTCCTGGTCGGTTCCGGGAAGGAATCCGGGCACGTCCACGAAGGTCAGCACGGGGATGTTGAAGGCGTCGCAGGTGCGCACGAACCGCGCTGCCTTCTCGGAGGCGTCGATGTCCAGGCAACCGGCCAGGCTCATCGGCTGGTTGGCGACGACCCCCACGGACTGGCCGGACACCCGGCCGTAACCCACCACCATGTTGGTGGCGTACTTGGAGTGCACCTCGAGGAAGTCACCGTCGTCGAAGACCGAACCGATGACCGTCTTCATGTCGTAGGGCTGGTTGGCGGAGTCCGGGATGAAGGTGTCGAGGGCCAGGTCGGCGTCGGTGGTCTCCGCACCCGGTTCCTCCTCGGGGGCCAGGTGCGGGGCCTCCTCGAGGTTGTTGTCGGGCAGGTGCGACAGCAGGGACTGGACGTACTCGATCGCGTCCTGCTCGTCGGCGCCCTGGTAGTGGGCCACCCCCGACTTGGTGGCATGCGTGTTGGCGCCGCCCAGCTCCTCCATGGAGACGTCCTCACCGGTGACCGTCTTGATGACGTCGGGCCCGGTGATGAACATCTGCGAGGTCTCGTCGACCATCACGATGAAGTCGGTGAGGGCGGGGGAATAGACGTGCCCGCCGGCGGTGGCACCCATGATCAGGGAGATCTGCGGGATCACCCCCGAGGCGTGGGTGTTGCGCTTGAAGATCTCCGCGTACAGGCCGAGCGCGACCACACCCTCCTGGATGCGTGCGCCGGCGCCCTCGTTGATGCCCACGACGGGGCACCCGTTCTGGAGGGCGTGGTCGAGGACCTTGCAGATCTTCTCACCGTAGACCTCGCCGAGTGACCCACCGAAGACGGTGAAGTCCTGGCTGAACACGGCGATGGGGCGGCCGTCGACGGTTCCGTGGCCGGTCACGACGCCGTCCCCGTAGGGGCGGGTGGCTTCCAACCCGAAGCTGGTCGAGCGGTGCCGGGCCAGCGAGTCGAACTCGACGAACGAGCCCGGATCGAGCAGCGCGTCGATCCTCTCGCGGGCGGTCATCTTGCCTTTGGCGTGCTGTTTCTCCACGGCTCGCGCGGACCCGGCGTGGACGGCTTCGTACCTGCGTCGCTGCAGGTCGGCGAGCTTTCCCGCGGTCGTGTGGATGTCGATCTCAGACGCGGACAGCGGTTCAGGGGCTTCTGTGGCCATAACTGCTCAGGTTAGCTTCGAGGGTCTTGGAGTCCGGCACCTGGCCCACGGTTACTGGTCGGCGCGTGTCGCCCGCCAGGGGGCCGGGCCTCGGGGCGACGGGGTGCAAAAGGCACTCCGAGTATCCGGAAAGGCGTGAGTCGCTGTGAATTCGGACCGATCCGGAACAATTGTTAACGCGGCGGCAAAGACGATCGAATCCAACCCCGAGCACGAGTCGCCGGAGGTGAACTCGGTAGGGTCGACCCCATGACAGCGGTAAGCGCAGAAAGAGACAGTGCCCGGCAGGAAGTTCCTGAACAGCTCCGGAATGACGTCAAACTGCTCGGCGAGATGCTCGGAACGGTCCTCGCTGAAAGCGGCGGCGAGGGTCTGCTCGCCGATGTCGAGAAACTCCGCCACGCGGTGATCGGGGCCCGGGACGGCTCGGTCACCACCGACGAGATCACCGGGCTCGTCGGCGCCTGGCCCCTGGAACGCGCCAAGCAGGTGGCCCGCGCCTTCACGGTCTACTTTCACCTCGCCAACCTGGCCGAGGAGCACCAGCGCATGCGCGCCCTCCGCGAGCGCGACGACGCGGCGAACCCGTCCAGCGAGTCCCTCGCCGCCGCGGTTCGCGCCGTCCGCGAGACCGGCGGCGGTGATGAGCGCCTCCGCGAACTGGTCGAGGGCATGGAGTTCCACCCGGTGCTCACCGCCCACCCGACCGAGGCACGGCGGCGCGCCGTGTCCACCTCGATCCTGCGGATCAGCTCCCAGCTCGACGCCTGGCACTCCGCGCACGAGGGCAGCAGTGCGGCGGCCGAGGCGCACCGGCGCCTCATCGAGGAGATCGACCTGCTCTGGCGCACCTCGCAGCTGCGCTACACCAAGCTGGACCCGCTCGACGAGGTCCGCACCGCACTCGCCGCCTTCGACGAGACGATCTTCGACACCATCCCGAAGGTCTACCGGACGCTCGACGCCGCCATCGACCCTGAGGGAACCGGCACCCGCGCTCCGAGCGCCAAGCCCTTCGTCCGCTACGGCAGCTGGATCGGCGGCGACCGCGACGGCAACCCCTTCGTCACCCACGAAGTGACCCGCGAGGCGGTGACCATCCAGTCCGAGCACGTGCTCCGCGGCCTGGAGGCCGCCTGCGGACGGCTCGCACGCAACCTCACCACCTACTCCAACCTCACCCCGGCTGGCTCCGCGCTGCTGGACACCATCTCCGAGGCCAAGGCCGGACACCCCGCACTGATGGGCGAAATCACCAAACGGTCGCCCAACGAGCCGCACCGCCAGCTCCTGCTGCTGGCCGCCGCCCGGCTCCGCGCGACCCGTGAGCGCGACGCCGACCTCGCCTACCCCGCGGCCGAGGACTTCCTCGCCGACCTACGGCTGGTCCAGGGGTCGCTGGCCGAGGCGGGGGCCAACCGCCAGGCCTACGGCGAACTCCAGCACCTGGTCTGGCAGGCCGAGACCTTCGGCTTCCACCTGGCCGAGCTGGAGATCCGCCAGCACAGCGAGGTCCACGCCGCCGCGCTCGCCGAACTGGAGGCCGGCGGTCCGCGCTCGGAGCGCACCGAGGAGGTCCTCAACACCCTGCGCACCGTGTCCTGGATCCAAGAGCGCTTCGGGGTGGAGGCCTGCCGCCGCTACATCGTCAGCTTCACCCGTTCGGCCGCCGACATCGAGGCCGTGTACAAGCTGGCCACGTACGCCCTGCCGCCCAAGCGGGTGCCCGTACTGGACGTCATCCCGCTCTTCGAGACCGGCGCCGACTTGGAGGCCTCACCCCGGGTGCTGGCCGGGATGCTCGACCTGCCCCCGGTCCGTCAGCGCCTAGCCGACAACCACCGCCGCGTGGAGGTCATGCTCGGCTACAGCGACTCGGCCAAGGACGTGGGGCCGGTGAGCGCCACCCTGCGCCTGTACGACGCCCAGGCCCGGCTGTCCCAGTGGGCCGGCGAGAACGACGTGCGGCTCACCCTCTTCCACGGCCGCGGCGGTTCCCTGGGGCGGGGCGGCGGCCCGGCCAGCCGGGCCCTGCTGGCCCAGGCCCCGGGCTCGGTCGGCGGCCGCTTCAAGGTCACCGAGCAGGGCGAGGTCATCTTCGCCCGCTACGGCCAGTCCGCGATCGCGCAGCGCCACATCGAGCAGGTCGGCCACGCCGTCCTGATGGCCTCCACCGACACCGTCCAAGAGCGCGAACGCACCGCGGCCGAGCGTTACCGGCCCTACGCCGACACCGTCGCCGCCGCGGCCCAGGAGGCCTACCTCGGACTCATCAACACCGAGGGCTTCGCCGGATGGTTCTCGCAGGTCAGCCCGTTGGAGGAGCTCGGAGAGCTCCGTCTGGGCTCCCGCCCGTCCCGCAGGAGTGCCGCCAAGGGCCTCGGCGACCTCCGGGCGATCCCGTGGGTGTTCGCCTGGACGCAGACCCGCGTGAACCTGCCCGGCTGGTTCGGCCTCGGTACCGGACTGGCCGCCGTCGGCGACCTGCCCACCTTGCAGGCCGCCTACCGCGAGTGGCCGCTCTTCGCGTCGCTGCTGGACAACGCGGAGATGAGCCTGGCCAAGACCGACCGCACCATCGCCGAGCGCTACCTGGCCCTCGGTGACCGCCCCGAGCTGACCGAGACGGTCCTGCGGGAGTACGACCTGACCCGGGACCTGGTTCTGAAGGTGACCGGGCACAGCCGTCTGCTGGAGAACCGCGCGATCCTGTCGCGCGCCGTGGACCTGCGCAACCCGTACGTGGACGCGCTGAGCCACCTCCAGCTCCGCGCGCTGGAGGCCCTGCGCGGCGAGGAGTCGGAGGCCCTGTCCGAGCAGGACCAGCAGCACCTGGAGCGCCTGCTCCTGCTGGCCGTCAACGGGGTGGCCGCCGGATTGCAGAACACCGGCTGACCCCGCCCGTACCGCATCAGTCGGGCCCCGTACCCGGGCAAGGGTGCGGGGCCCGCTGTACTCGAGGCGTGCGGTTCAGACCGGGAAGCGGCTGGTGTCGATGGTGAGGTCGAACGGCGCGGGCTGGTGGATCTCCTTGCCGAACGGCACTTTGGTGATGCTGGTATAGCGGCCGTTCTCCGGCTCGGAGAAAAGGGTGACCTCGCCCGTGCCGCTCTGGGGGTCCCAGCGGTCTGCCAGCAGGTACAGGGGAACGCCGGCGTGTGCATAACCCCAGAGTTTGGGCTTGCGGTCCCGGTCTGCAGTGCTCTTGGACGTGACCTCGACCGCCAGAAGGACGTCGGACATCATGCTTTCCGGGTCGTACTCGAGGACGGAGTAGGGGAGCACCATGAGGTCAGGGATGAACAGACTGGTTCGCAGCGGCACTCGAAGATCAACGGTTTGATGCACTTCAGCATCTGCGAGAGCACTGCCGCCGCGAAGGACCTCGGTCATGAGGGCTTTGTTGATCAGCCAAACGATGTGGCTGTGCTCCGGTTTCGGTGGGCTCACAAGAAATAGGCCGCCTTCGATGATCTCGGCCCGCCAACCTTCAGGCAGGTCCAGCTCTTCCCAGGCGCGCAACATGAGCTCCCAGTGAGACGGCATACCGATGGCAGTCTCCGAACCCGATTCCGCGATAGCCATCTGTCGCGTCACCTCCGGTAGCTGAACGTGGCGGTGCACGATCACCGATGTGGTGGTTTTAGCGTAACCGGTGCCCTCATCGCGCACACGGGTTTCCACAGCGGATTTCCGGGCTGCTGTAATGGACCCATGACCAGCGAACCCTTCTCCGAAATCCCTCCTCTGGGCCGGGCCGCGATCGAGGCCGCCGCCGTGCGGCCGGGCGGTCTCTGGCGGAGCGTGGAAGTGGCGCCCGAGGCAGGGTCCACCAACACCGACCTGGTCGCCCGGTCCAAGGACGGGGCGCCTGAGGGGACCGTGTTGGCCACCGAGCACCAGACCGCGGGCAAGGGAAGGCTGGGGCGCGGGTTCACCACACCGGCACGGGTCGCCCTGACCTTCTCCGTGCTGCTGCGGCCCGCGGTGCCGATCGCCAGCCTTGGGTGGCTGTCCGCGCTCATGGGGGTGTCCGCCGCAGCTGCCGTGCACGGGGTGACCGGGCTCAAGGCGATGCTGAAGTGGCCCAACGACGTGCTCGTCCCCTCAGAGCGGGGGGACGGCAAGCTCGCCGGGATCCTCGCCGAGGCCGACTTCTCCGACTCCGCGCGGCCGGGCATCGTGGTGGGGATGGGACTCAACGTCTCTCAGGAGCGCGCGGACCTCCCCGTGGAGTCCGCGACCTCCCTGCGTGCCGAGGGCGCGCCCGGCGTCGACCGGGACGCCCTGCTCAGCGCTGTCCTGACCGGGTTCGAGGAGCGCTACACCGCCTGGACCCGGGCGGACGGCGACGCCGAGGCCAGCGGTCTGGCTTCCGAGTACCGGGACACGTGCGTCACGATCGGGCGCCGCGTCCGCGTGCACCTGCCCGACGACCGTGTACTCGAGGGCACCGCGACCGGCGTCGACGCCGAGGCGCGGCTGGTGGTGGCCGGCCCGGAGGGGGACCGGCCGCTCAGCGCCGGCGACGTCGTGCACGTCCGCCCCGGGGACTGAGCCCGGGGCTGAGCCAGCACGTATCGGCGTTTCGGTGCCGGAGCCGGCCGTCCACAGGGCAATTCCCGCCTCTCCCGCGTGGGGGCGGCTTGTGCCATCATCACCGTTATGGCTATCGCGGACCGTTATCTCTCCGACGACGAGGAACTCGTCTACGTCGCACGGCAGCACTGGACCCTCCTCGCGGGCGAGTTCGTGGCACTGCTCCTGATCATCGGGGTGGTGGGCACAGCGCTCTTCTTCATGCCCTGGAACGAGGAGTGGAGCATGATCGCCGCGGGCATCGTGGTGGCCGTGGGGGCCGTCGCCGCCTTGGCCTTCTGGCTCGTCCCCATGCTGAAGTGGTCGACCACGGTCTACATCCTCACCAACCGGCGGCTGATGATCCGGGAGGGGATCATTTCCAAGCAGGGGCGCGACATGCCATTGACCAGGGTCAACGACGTTTCCTTCAACATCTCGCTCTGGGAACGGATCATGCGGTACGGAACGTTGTCCATTAAGTCGGCGTCCGAGCAGGAGAGCATGCTCCTCCAGCGGGTGCCGAGACCCCAGTGGTTCCAGTCCGAGATCTACCGCCAGGTCAACGCGGCCCAGCGGCGGGAGTTCCCTCCGGGGCCACAGAGCTGACCAGCCGCTCAGCGGGCGCACGCTGCCTCCGTCCCCACGGGGCCCGGGCGTAAGCTGAAGTGGAAACGGCACCCTGCCCGCGTGCCGGTGACAAAGTGATTGATCCCCGCCCCGGCGGGGAAGGTCCCGTGAAAGAGAACGTATGCCGTCGCGTCCTGACCCGAAAGCGATCGAGTCCGTCCTGCTCGGTGGTGAGGCGGTCTACACCAGGGAACAGGCGGTCGAGCTCGCCGGAGCCGATCCTGAGCTGGCCGGTCGCGTCTGGCGCGCCCTGGGTTTCCCGACCCTCGGTGACGACTCGGTCATCTTCGCCGAGAGTGATGTCGAGGCCCTGCGCATCACCAACTCCCTGCTGCAGGAGGGCATCCTCGACGAGGAGGGCGTGGTCCGCTTCGCCCGCGCCATGGGGCAGACCATGGCACGCCTGGCCGACTGGCAGACCAGCATCCTCAGCACCCTCATCTTCCAGGAGGGCAACGGCGAGGCCGGGGCGAACCCGCTGATGAACCAGGTCAAGGAAATCCTGCCGGACGTGGAGCGCCTGCTTCTGCACATCTGGCGCCGCCAGTTGGCGGCCTCCACCTCGCGCACCCTCGCCGTCATGTCCAGCGGCAACGACATCGTGCCGAACTACTATCCGCTGATCGTGGGCTTCGCCGACCTGGTCTCCTT
This sequence comes from Nocardiopsis nanhaiensis, assembly GCF_054778635.1. Lineage (NCBI taxonomy): Bacteria > Bacillati > Actinomycetota > Actinomycetes > Streptosporangiales > Nocardiopsidaceae > Nocardiopsis > Nocardiopsis nanhaiensis. The sequence continues at coordinate 70,663 of NZ_BAAGZJ010000025.1, read as the reverse complement.
CACGACCCTCAGCCGGGAGCTCGACGAGGTCGAACTCGCCGATGTCGTGGAGGGCTTCGAGGCGACGGCCGCCGACATCGTCGCCTCCGGGGGCGGACGGGTGGTGAAGACTCTCGGTGACGAGGTGCTCTACGTCGCGGACTCGCCCCTGCAGGCCGCCGACATCGCCCTGCGACTCGCCGACGGCGTCAGAACGCACGTGGAGGTGCCCGACGTCCGTGTGGGTGTGGCCTACGGGCCGGTGCTCACCCTGCACGGAGACGTCTTCGGCACCACGGTCAACCGCTCCAGTCGCCTCACCTCGTTCGCCCGGCCCGGCACGGTGCTCGTCGATGACGGGCTCGCCGAGAGCCTGACCGAAGAGGAAGGCCTCCAAGTGGTGAAGGTCCGCGCCCGGCACGCACACGGCCTCGGCCTCATCCAGCCCTACGCGCTGCGCCGCGACTTCGACGCGGGCAGTCCGTAAATCCCGGCGCCCGACCCCGGGTGGCCGACCCCGAACCGACCCGCATCCGACAAACTCCCCAACCCGAGATCTGACACTCCCCCGAACGGCGCCGATCCGCGTGTGCGCGCCGCTTCGGTCGGGATAAGCTCAGAATTCCTGCCCCGTGAGACGTCAGGTGGTGAGCCTGTGAGTTCCCTTTCCCCCGTCCAGCGGCTACGCACCTCGGGAATCTTCAGCCTTGAGGGTGCCGAGTCCGAAGTCGAGAACAACGTGTGGATCGTCGGCAACGACGACAGCGCGGTGGTGATCGATGCCGCCCACGACCACGAGCGCATCGCCCGTGGCCTGGGGGACCGCGAGCTCATGGCGATCGTGTGCACCCACGGGCACAGCGACCACGTCAACGCGGCGGTGTCGCTGGCGGACCTCACGGACTGCCCGATCCTTCTGCACCCCGACGACGCGGAGCTGTGGCAGCACGTCTACCCCTACCGGGAGCCCGACGCGCCGTTGCTGCACGGTGAGGTGCTGCGTGCCGGGGACGTGGAGCTGAACGTCCTGCACACCCCCGGCCACACCCCGGGCGGGGTCTCCCTGCACGCCCCGGAGCTGGGGGTGGTCTTCAGCGGGGACACCCTCTTCCCCGACGGCCCCGGGGCCACCGGTCAGCACGCGTCGGACTTCCCGACGATCATCGCCTCCATCCGGGACCAGCTCGCCACGCTGCCGGGCGACACCGTCGTGCACCCCGGCCACGGCGAGTCCACCACGGTCGCGGAAGCCGCCGCCCAGGTCGACGAGTGGGCCAGCCGCGGTTTCTGAGCCGGGGCCGGGCCGCGCGTGGTCCCGAGGAGGGCGGGACGGGCCCAGGCGGCCAACCATGCCCCACCTCCACGGAGTCCACCCGCACGGACCCCGGGGTAACAGCAAACCCCAAACCGCTCGTCTGCCGGGGTTGTGGTGTGGTGCTGCGCGCTGACTTGAACGCACAGCGCAACCATGCCCACGAGGGGAAACTGCGTGGAGCGCGGCGCCAGTCAACTGCCCCCGCACCCTCCAGACGAAGAGGAGGGTGCGGGACGCGGGAGGTCTCCCGAGCTGGGGACGGGTCCCTTCCCGGGCCTCAATGCCGGGTGCGGGTTAGTCCTCGTCCGCCGGTCGGCGGGTGTTCGGTGCGATCGGGGTGTCCTTCGGGCGGACACCGATCTTGGACCCCAGCCACACCAACGGGTCGTACTTCCGGTCCACCACCCTCTCCTTGAGGGGGATCAGCGCGTTGTCGGTGATCCTGATCCCCTCGGGGCACACCTCCGTGCAGCACTTGGTGATGTTGCAGTAGCCCATCCCGAACTCGTCCTGGGCGATCTTGCGCCGGTCGGCGGTGTCCTCCGGGTGCATCTCCAGCTCGGTGACCCGCATGAGGTATCTGGGTCCCGAGAAGTGCTCCTTGTTCTCCTCGTGGTCTCGGATCACGTGGCACACGTTGTTGCACAGGAAGCACTCGATGCACTTGCGGAACTCCTGTGAGCGCTCCACGTCCACCTGCTTCATCCGGAAGTCGCCAGGTGACAAGTTCGGGTCCGGGGTGAACGAAGGGATCTCCCGCGCCTTCTCATAGTTGTACGACACGTCGCACACCAGGTCCCGGATGACCGGGAAGGTCTGCATCGGCGTCACGGTGATGACCTCGTCGTCCTCGAACACGCTCATCCGAGTCATGCACGACAGGCGCGGTTGACCGTTGATCTCCACCGAGCACGAACCGCACTTGCCCGCCTTGCAGTTCCACCGGACCGCCATGTCGGGGGTCTGGGTGGCCTGGAGGCGGTGCAGTACGTCCAGCACGACCTCGCCCTCGTTCACCTCCACCCGGTACTCGGTCAGTTCGCCCTCGTCCGATCCGCGCCATACCCGGAACGTCCGCTCACTCATGACGTTTCCTCCTCGGTCGTGTCCGCCGCGTCGCTGTCTGCCGCCCCTACGGTGTCCCGGGCGTCGGGCAGCTCCTCCTCGGTCAGGTACTTGGCCAGCTCGTCCCGGTCGAACAGGGAGAGCAGTGTGGCGGGGATGTCCGCGACAGGGCGCCGGGTCAGCACCACCCGGCCGTCGACGGCCCGAGCAGCCAGGTTCACCCGGCGCCACGCGGCCGACATCTCCGGGAAGTCGTCGCGGGTGTGCCCGCCGCGCGACTCGGTGCGCTCCAGTGCGGCGCGGGTGACCGCCTCGGACACCAGGAGCATGTTCGGCAGGGCCAGCGCGAGGTGCCATCCGGGGTTGTACACCCGGTCCCCGGGCGCGCTGAGCACCTCGACCCGCTCGGAAAGCGCGGCCAGCCGCTCCAGGGCCTTCTCCATCTCAGAGCCCTTGCGGATGATCCCCACCAGGTCGTTCATGGCCTCCTGGAGTTCGGTGTGGAGCGTGTACGGGTTCTCCCCGTCGCCCTGCTTGAGCGGGGCCAGCGAGGAATCGACCTCCTGCGCCGCGGCACGGTCCAGGACCCCCTCCGGGGCGGCCTCGCCGCCCAGCCCGTCCACGTAGTCCGCGGCGCCCAGCCCGGCCCGGCGCCCGAACACAAGCAGGTCGGACAGCGAATTGCCGCCCAGACGGTTGGACCCGTGCATCCCGCCCGCGACCTCCCCGGCGGCGAACAGCCCCGGAACGTCCGACGCAGCGGTATCGGCGTCCACCCGGACCCCGCCCATCACGTAGTGGCAGGTCGGGCCGACCTCCATGGGTTCCGCGGTGATGTCCACGTCCGCCAGCTCCTTGAACTGGTGGTGCATCGACGGCAGCCGCCGCTCGATCTCCTCGGCGGGCAGCCGCGATGACACGTCCAGGAACACGCCCCCGTGCGGGGACCCCCGGCCCTCCTTGACCTCGTTGTTGATCGCTCGGGCCACCTCGTCTCGCGGCAGCAGCTCAGGGGGCCTGCGGTGGTTGCCGGGGTCCTTGTACCAGCCGTCCGCCTCGTCCTCGGTCTCCGCGTACTGGGACCGGAAGACATCGGGCACGTAGCCGAACATGAACCGTTCGCCCTCGGAGTTGCGCAGCACACCGCCGTCACCGCGCACGGACTCGGTGACGAGAATGCCCTTCACCGAAGGCGGCCAGACCATCCCGGTGGGGTGGAACTGGACGAACTCCATGTTGATGAGCGAGGCTCCGGCGCGGAGGGCCAGGGCGTGACCGTCCCCGGTGTACTCCCAGGAGTTGGAGGTGGTCTGGAAGGCCTTGCCGATACCGCCGGTGGCGAGGATGACGGTGGGTGCCTCGAACAGTACGAAACCGCCGTCCACCCGCCGGTAGCCGAAGGCGCCCAGGATCCTCCCCTCGCCGTTCGGGTCCCGGATCAGGCTGGTCACCGCGGTCTCCGCGAACACCCTGAGCCGGGCGTCGAGGTCGCCGCACTCGGCGGCGTCGGCCTGCTGGAGCGCCACGATCCGCTGTTGCAGCGTGCGGATCATTTCCAGCCCGGTGCGGTCGCCCACGTGTGCGAGCCTCGGGTACTCGTGCCCGCCGAAGTTGCGCTGGCTGATCCGTCCGTCACCGGTGCGGTCGAACAGCGCGCCCCAGTACTCGAGTTCGAGGATGCGCTCGGGTGCCTCCTGGGCGTGGAGTTCCGCCATACGCGGGTCGTTGAGGAACTTGCCGCCGCGGATGGTGTCCCGGAAGTGCACATTCCAGGTGTCGTCGGCGTTGGTGTTTCCCAGGGCGGCCGCGGCACCGCCCTCGGCCATGACCGTGTGCGCCTTGCCGAAGAGGGACTTGGAGATGATCGCGGTGCGCTTGCCCTGCTCTCGGGCGGCGATGGCGGCGCGCAGTCCGGCGCCGCCCGCTCCGATCACCACGACGTCGTAGCTGTATCGGATGATCTCGGACTCTGCTGTGGGGGGCATGTGCGTGTTTCTTCCTTCCCCGGTGCTCAGTTGAGGATGCGCAGGTCGGTGATGGTGCCACTGGCGACCAGGGCGACGTAGGCGTCGGTGGCCATGAGCGACCCGATGCTGAGCCAGCCGTACAGCATGTGTCGGCTGTTCAGCGAGGAGATCCGGGTCCAGAACCAGTACCGGACCGGCCTGCGGCTGAAGCTGCTCAGCCGGCCGCCCATGATGTGCCGACACGAGTGGCAGCCGAACGTGTAGGCCCACAGCAGAAGCACGTTGACGAGCATGATCAGGTTGCCGACCCCGATGCCGAAGCCGCCGTCCGTGCCGTGGAAGAAGGGGACGATCATGTCCCACGTGTTGATCCCGACGATGATGCACACCGCGTAGAAGAAGTAGCGGTGGCCGTTCTGGGGGAGCATGAGCGGCCGGGTCTCACCGGTGTAGCTGCGGTGCGGTTCGCGTACCGCGCACGCGGTGGGCGCCTGCCAGATCGAACGGTAGTAGGCCTTGCGGTAGTAGTAGCAGGTCACGCGGAACAGCAGCAGGATCGGCAGGCTGATCAGGGCGTACGGAAGGAAGGGTGGGAACTCCACAGGCAGCCGGCCGAAGAGCGAGGCGTCTTCGACGCACTGCTGGGCGAGGCAAGGGGAGTAGAAGGGGGTCAGGTAGTGGTGTTCCTGGACCCAGTAGTGGTCCTGTTGGAACACCCGGACCGCCCCGTAGACAAGAAAGGTGGCCAGGCCCAGGGTTGTCAGGGCCGGGCCCAGCCACCATCGGTCGGTGCGGAGTGTCCGCTGGCGGATGCGCGCCCGGCCGCTGCCTTGGCGCGCGTTTCGAGTCGTGGTCACCGTGGTCTCCACCTCCTGTGGCGAGCGACCTGGCCGTGGGGCGGGGAACGGCTCCACGCCTCCGGTGGCCGTGACCGCTCCCCGGGGTTCTGGATGGCTGCGGGCGAAGCAGTAGCGAACCGGTCTGTTACGCAACGCTAAGCCGCTGTGATCACGGTCACGTCCCGGAGCCTGGGAAACCCCTGGGAAAAGTGTGTGACATGCGCCACTGCTCAGCCGGATTATGTGGGCTTCTGTAGTCGTGTGTGAATGTCAATCACCTTTGCCCTTTTTGTTGCCTGGGGTTCCTGTGCTAACGGAGAAACCCCAGTTGTCCGAAGCTGTATCGGCGGGCCAAAGGTCGGCTTCACCGTAGAGCGAGGGCGCGTGGGCCCTCCAGGTGTTCCTCCGGTACCCGGACACCCAGGCGGGCCAGACGGCGCAGGTGGGTCTGGTGGCTGAACCACTCGTGCAGGACCTCGTGTCCCCGCTTCACCTGCTGCGCGTACCGCTTGCCGTCCGTCATCAGCGCCTCAACCTCGCCCGGAACGCCCTCCGGGACGGTGTAGACCGCTGCGTCGCCGAAGACGGGCGCGAAGGAGTGCGGCAACAGGGTCGGCAGCCCGACGGCGATGGCTTCCAGCGGTGCCCGGCCGAAGGGCTCCAAGTACCCCTCACCCGTGAAGTACACGTACACGTCCAGGCCGTGCAGGAAGTCGCGCACGTCCATCGAGTCGAAGGGGTGCGCGGTCCAGTGGTCGGGCAGGAGCCCCATGGCCCGCTCCGCGTGTGAGGTCCCGCCCAGCACGTGGGTCTCCCATCCGGGGAGCAACGGGTGGACCATGGCCAGGGTCGCCGGATCCTCCGGCCACTTGTCACGGTCGTCGCGTGAGTGGCGGCCGACGAGGACGCGGCCGTCCGGAGCGCGGGGCCCCGCACGGCGCCAGGAGTCCAGGTCGATGATGTTGGTCCAGTCGTCCGCGGCTAGCGGGATCCCCGCCATCTCCTCGGCGTGGTGCCGGACCATGGCCTCGCGTACCCGCGGGCTGATCGGGTACCAGCTGTGCTCACCGAGCAGGTTCGTGAAACCCTCCGCGCACCGCGCGACGTCCCAGGCCTCGTACCGGGGGCTGCCCGCCCCGTAGCGCCGGTCGGGGGTCTGGTTGACGACCACGATCCGCCGTGCGGCCTCCACGGAGGGGAGGACGTCCAGCGGCTGCTGGCCGATCAGCGGGAACCTGGCGACGAGCAGGTCGCAGGTCACCCGCTCGTCGGGGGCGACGAAGCGGACGAGGTCGTTGTCGACGGCGGCCAGGACCTTGGGGTTGATCCCGTGGGCGTGGTCGCCACGCAGGGCCGGGTGGTGGACCAGGCCGGTGCGCAGCCCCGCGCGCCGCTGTGCGGTGATCTCCTGCAGATTGCTGCTGGTCGTGCCGCCCGGCAGCCGGAAGTCGGACATCACCACCACGTCGAAATGGCGGTCGTGGCTGGACGGCCGGACCCGCGAGGTCAGCAGGAGGGGCACCCCCGACGAATCCCGGGCGGGGCGCGGGGCGGCCAGATCGGCCAGGTGGGCGTGGTTCCGTGCGTGTTCGGGCTCTCCTGTGGCGCGGTACCAGTTCGACAGGGTCTTGTGCGCCTCGGCCCGGACCGGTGGTCCGACCTCGGTGTCCGAGCCCAGGCCGTTGAGCTGTGCCAAGCCCAGAGAGCTGAAACCGGTCCAGAGCAGGTCCTGCGCAGTGGAGAGGCGCTGATTGCCCTGGGCGCTCACCACACCCTCCGGGCCTTTCGCGCGGTCCCGCTGCTCCCAGCCCTCGGAGACGCGCTGCACGGCCTGTTCCGTGGCCTCCCGGATCGTCTTGCGCACCCGAACGTCCCGCTTGCGCGCGATGCTCAGCTCGTCCCGGCGGTCGCCGTCCATCCGCGCGAGTTCGGAGCGCACCCGGTCCAACTCGCGGGACCGCCGTTCCCCCTGCCGCTCCACCAAGGAGGCCACCCACAGAGTGAGGGAGGCGAGACCGGCGAAGGCCAGCACCAGCGCCATTCTCGGCGGGCTGAGCGCGACGGCGACGGTGACCAGCGCGACGGCCACCAACACGACTTGCTTGCGGGGAATCGACCTGAGCCTCATATCGCGACCGCGTTCCGCATCGGGGATGGCTGCCTCCCGCGCGGCTCCGACGGGTCCGGCCGGACGGCGGCGGGGTCCTCAGCCTCGCTCACGGAACCGCCCCGGCGAAGGAACAGGCGTTCGGGGGAGGGTCGTTGACAGAGCGTGCGAGAGCGGGAGGGAGCGGCCCAAGTCGGACTGCTCCCACGAATACCCCAGGACGTCAGTCCGGAAGCTCGCCCTCCGCGGGGCCGGGTTCGCCCGCGTCGGCGGCGGAGATCAGCACCTCCAGGTCCGGGCCGAGGTCCTCTGGGGACAGGGCCAGCAGGTACTCGTTGAGGTGGCGGCGGAAGGCCTCCGCCGAATGTGACGGCTGCACGTCCTTGCGGCGGGCCAGCGCCACGGTGCGCAGAAGGCGGGGCCGGGCCAGCGGGGTCCCGCGCAGGCCGGGGCGGTTGCGCAGCACCATGCTCGGAACCACGGCCAGCCCGAGGCCGGCCTCCACGAACCGGAGCACGGCGTCCATCTCGCCGCCCTCCACCGCCAGGTCCGGTTCGAACCCGGCGGCGCGGCACGCGCGCAGGGTGGCCTCGCGGACGTCGTAACCCCGCCGGAACATCACCAGCGGCCGCTTCTGGAGTTCGGTGATCCGGATCGACGCGCGCCCGTTGGGGGAGGGGTGCGAGGTCGGGCTCGCCACCACCAGGTTCTCCCGCAGGATCGGCGTGGTCGAGAAGTCGGGATCGCTGCTCTGCAGCGGGAGGATGATCAGGGCCAGGTCCAGTTCGCCGCGGCCGAGGTCCCGGATCAGGTCGCGGGAGCCGCTCTCCTCGACGTGGAGTTCGATTCCCGGGTAGCGGGTATGGAAGTCGGACAGCACATCGGCCAGCAGTCCCGCGCACAGCGACGGCGTGGCGCCCAGGCGCACCCGGCCCCGGCGAACACCGGCCAGCTCCGCGACCTCGCGGCGGGCGGTCTCCAAGTCGGTGAGCATACGCTGGGCCAACGGGAGCAAGGCCTCACCAGCCGGCGTGAGTGTGATGTTTCCCCGAGCACGACTGAATAACGGCGCACCCAACTCCTGCTCAAGGCTGCGGATCTGTTTGCTCAAGCTCGGCTGGGCGACGCGCGAAAGCTCGGCTGCGCGGGTGAAATGGCGCGTGCGGGCCACAGCGACGAAGTAAGCGAGCTGCTGGAACTGCATGCTCCATAGCCTAAGGCTATGGACACCAGGGTCCTCATGACTTGGACGTCGGACTTAACTCGATTTTAAAGTGGCAAGCTGTGGCGAACAGTACCTTGACCAAGAAGCGGTCTACGGCCTACGGGTCCACGGTGGCGCTCAAGTCAGCAATGGCGGCCTCCGGTGCGATCCTCGTGCTGTATTTGATCGTGCACATGTACGGCAACCTGAAAGTCTTCGTGGGCCAGGAGGCCTTCGACGAGTACGCTCACAGTCTTCGTGAGCTGGGCTACCCGATCCTGCCGGAGAGCGGCTTCCTGTGGATCTTCCGGTTCGCCCTCCTCGCGGCGATCCTGATCCACATCTACGCCGCCGCGGTTCTCACGATCCGCGCGCGCAAGGCCCGTGGACAGCGTTACGTGTCGACGAAGCGGGTGCAGCGCACCTACTCCTCGTACACCATGCGATGGGGCGGTGTGCTGATCGCGCTCTTCGTGATCTTCCACATCCTGCACCTGACGGTGAACGTCATCGCCCCCGGCGGTGCGTCCGACAGCCCCTACGAGCGGCTCGTGAACGGGTTCCAACCGGAGTTCTGGTACGTGACCCTCTTCTACGTCCTGGCCGTCGTCGCCGTGGGCTTCCACCTGCGGCACGGCATCTGGAGCGGCGCGGCCACCCTGGGCCTCAACGCGGCCAGCCGCCAGGGCAAGATCAACGCCGCCGCCGTGGGGCTCGCGCTGGTCGTGACCGTCGGTTTCCTGCTCCCGCCCCTGGCGGTCACCTTTGGACTGGTGAGTTAATTGTCTGAGAACGACCTTTACATCGAGGGCGCCCCGATCCGGGACGAGAAGGCCCCCGAGGGGCCGATCAACGAGCGCTGGGACAAGCGCCGCTTCTCGGCCAAGCTGGTGAACCCCGCTAACCGGCGCAAGCTCTCCGTGATCATCGTGGGTACGGGGCTGGCCGGTGCGGCAGCGGCCGCGACCATGGGCGAGGCTGGCTACAAAGTCCTCTCGTTCTGCTACCAGGACAGCCCCCGGCGCGCGCACTCCATCGCCGCGCAGGGCGGCATCAACGCCGCCAAGAACTACCGCAACGACGGCGACAGCATCCACCGGCTGTTCTACGACACGGTCAAGGGCGGTGACTTCCGCTCCCGCGAGTCGAACGTCTACCGTCTGGCCCAGACCAGTGTCGAGATCATCGACCAGTGTGTGGCCCAGGGCGTACCGTTCGCGCGCGAGTACGGCGGTCTGCTCGACAACCGCTCCTTCGGCGGCGTGCAGGTCTCCCGCACCTTCTACGCGCGCGGCCAGACCGGCCAGCAGCTCCTGATCGGCGCCTACCAGGCCCAGGAGCGGCAGATCGCGGCGGGAAGCGTCCAGATGAACACCCGCCACGAGATGCTCGAGGTCATCGTCGTGGACGGCAAGGCGCGCGGCATCATCGCTCGCGACATGGTCACCGGCGAGATCGAGACGCACTTCGCCGACGCCGTGGTCCTGGCCACCGGCGGCTACGGCAACGTCTTCTTCCTGTCGACCAACGCGATGGGCTCCAACGTCACCGCCGCGTGGCGTGCCCACCGCAAGGGCGCGCACTTCGCGAACCCCTGCTACACGCAGATCCACCCGACCTGCATCCCGGTCAGCGGCGACTACCAGTCCAAGCTGACCCTGATGAGTGAGTCGCTCCGCAACGACGGACGGATCTGGGTGCCCAAGGAGGGCGGCGACTCCCGCGACCCGCGCCAGATCCCCGAGGAAGAGCGCGACTACTACCTGGAGCGCATCTACCCGGCGTTCGGCAACCTGGTGCCGCGGGACATCGCCTCCCGCGCGGCCAAGAACGTCTGCGACGAGGGCCGCGGCGTCGGTCCCGGCGGGCTGGGTGTGTACCTCGACTTCGCCGACGCGATCGAGCGCCTGGGCCGGGATGCCGTCGAGGCCAAGTACGGCAACCTGTTCGACATGTACCAGCGCATCACCGGCGAGAACCCGTACGAGCTCCCGATGCGCATCTACCCCGCGGTGCACTACACCATGGGTGGCCTGTGGGTCGACTACGACCTGCAGAGCAGCATCCCGGGCCTGTTCGTGACCGGTGAGGCCAACTTCTCCGACCACGGTGCCAACCGCCTGGGCGCGAGCGCGCTGATGCAGGGCCTGGCCGACGGCTACTTCGTCCTGCCGAACACCATCAACGACTACCTCGCTGACGGTCCCTTCGAGAAGATCGACGAGAGCCACCCCGAGGCCGCCAAGGCCAAGGAGGAGGTCACCTCCCGGATCGACAAGCTGCTCTCCATCAACGGTTCCCGCACCGTCGACTCCTTCCACAAGGAGCTCGGCCACATCATGTGGGACTACTGCGGCATGGAGCGCAACGAGGAGGGTCTGCGCAAGGCCATCGAGCTCATCCGCGCGCTGCGCGCCGAGTTCTGGCGCGACGTCAAGGTGCTCGGCACCAACGAGGAGTTCAACCAGGCCCTCGAGAAGGCCAACCGCGTGGCCGACTTCCTGGAGCTGGGCGAGCTCATGTGCGTCGACGCCTTGCACCGCCGCGAGTCCTGCGGTGGCCACTTCCGCGCCGAGAGCCAGACCGAGGACGGCGAGGCGCTGCGTCACGACGACGAGTTCGCCTATGTCGCCGCCTGGGAGTTCGGTGGCGTTGACAGCAAGCCCGTACTCCACAAGGAAGCCTTGGAGTACGAGTACGTCGAGATGAAGCAGCGGAGCTACAAGTGAACATCACCCTGCGCGTTTGGCGCCAGAAGGGCCGTGACGACGAAGGCCGGATGGTCACGTACAAGCTCACGGACGTCTCGCCGGACATGTCCTTCCTGGAGATGCTCGACGTCCTCAACGAGGAGCTCACGCTCTCCGACGAGGACCCGGTCGCGTTCGACCACGACTGCCGTGAGGGCATCTGCGGTGCCTGCGGTGTCGTGATCGACGGCGAGGCGCACGGCCCGGAGGTCACCACCACCTGCCAGCTGCACATGCGCAGCTTCAACGACGGTGACACCATCACGGTCGAGCCGTGGCGTGCGAAGGCCTTCCCGGTCGTGAAGGACCTGGTCGTGGACCGCGGTTCGTTCGACCGCATCATCCAGGCCGGCGGCTACATCAGCGCCCCGACGGGTACCGCCCCGGACGCCCACGCCAACCCGATCCCGAAGCCGGACGCCGACCGCGCGTTCGACGCCGCGACCTGCATCGGCTGCGGCGCCTGCGTGGCGGCCTGCCCGAACGCCTCCGGCATGCTGTTCACCGCCGCGAAGGTCACCCACCTCGGCATGCTCCCGCAGGGGCAGCCGGAGCGGGCCTCGCGCGTGGTGCAGATGATCAACCAGCACGACGAAGAGGACTTCGGCGGCTGCACGAACATCGGTGAGTGCGCCGCGGTCTGCCCGAAGGGCATCCCGCTGGACACCATCTCCCAGCTCAACCGCGACCTGCTGGGCTCCCTCAGCAAGGGCATCGGCTAGCCCCGATCCCCGGTCGTACGAACGGGCCGCGCCTCCACGAGGGGGCGCGGCCCGTTTCGCTCTACTCGGTTAGGCGCCGCAGCAGTTCGGCGTCCTCTGCGGCGATCTTCCGTGCGACCGCTCGGACGTCAGCTCCCTGTTGGGATGTCCTTTCGTCCGCGGCCAGTCTGCCGAGCAGCCCTGCGTCACGGCTGAACGTCTGTTGGGCCCTCTCCAGTACCCGGGCCTTGCGCAGGTGGTCGGCGGCGATTCCCATGTTGGCCTCCAGGCCCTGGACCGAGTCGAGGACCAAGCGCTCGTCGTTCCACGTGGCCATGCCGTCGCGGCGCGCCGCCAACGAATCCCAGGCGGGTTCGGGGAAATCGGGCAGATTCCGCTGGCGACCCTCCAACCTTCGGCGGTGCAGTTCGGGGTCTGAGCAGACCACCTCGATCCAAACCAAGGGTGTTCCTTGCCGCTCGGCCAGACCCCGCCACTGTTCCCGGGCCTCCTCCGCGTCGTTGACCGCGTCCACGATCACGGTCTGGCTCAGCGCGAGGATGTCGGCGGCCATCGCCTCCACCGCCACGTACGCGGCCAGTCCGGTAGGCTCGGAGCGATCGATGCCGACACGCCACAGCGCGGCCTCAACGGGGTCGACCGACAGTACGGGAGCGGACAGGTACCGTCCCAGCTCACAGGCCAGGGTGCTCTTGCCGGACCCGGGCAACCCGGCCATCGCGATCAGCATGTCCCATTCCCTCTCAGGAGCTCCGGACGTAGGCGGTCCCTGTGCGGATCACACCGCGGGGCGCATCATGCAGTACGTCGAGGGCAGGTTCGGGTCGTTGACCGCCCGGACGACGCGGAAGTCGTAGCGCTCGTAGTAGCCGATGTTGGCCGAGTTCATGGTCTCCAGGAACACCGGGACCCCGTCAGCGTCGGCCTGGGCCAGCCCCGCCTGCAGCAGCCCGGTGCCCACGCCCCTCCCGCGGGCCGCGGGGTCGGTGCCGAGCATGGCCAGGTACCAGTGCGGCTCCTCGGGGGCCGACGCCTTCAGATCGGCGAAGTACCGTGCGACCTCCGGCAGTCGGCGCACCCCGATGAGCGACACCAGGTGCGGCAGCGACCGCAGCAGGGAGGCGGTGCCCTCGGCCTTTCCGCCGGGCGGGTTCCACAGGGCCGCGCCGCGCACCACGCGTCGGCCCTCGTGGGACTCGACCACGTGGGAGTGCCCGCCGGGGACGTAGTCGAACCCGGCGAACAGGGCGCTGAAGCGGGCAACCTGCGCGAGCCGCCGCTCCTCTTCCGGGAAGAGCCACCGGAAGAGCGGATCGTTGTGGAAGGCCCGGCTGAGGACCCGCGTGATACCGGGCACGTCGTCCATGGTGGCGGTGCGGACCGGCATGTCGGTGGTGACCTTGGGGTCCATGCGTGCAGTCTCCCTCTCTCCCGGGGCTCGTCCCCCGCCATGTTAGATCACGGAAACATCACGGGCGGGGTGTTTCTTGGGAAGTGTTCGGTGCGGAGCGCGCGGGCTCAGGAGGGCTGGCGGAGCAGGAAGTAGCTGGTCCCCACGTCCAGGTGCGGAACCTCGTGCACGACCCGGAAGCCGAAGCGCTCGTAGAAGCCGACGCTCTTCTCGTTGAGTGTCTGGGTGAACACCGGAAGGCCCTGGGAATCGGCCCCGTCCAGCCCGTCCGTGAGCAGGCCGCCCGCAACCCCGGCACCCGCGACGGCGGGGTCGACGCCCAGGGCCGCCAGGTACAGGTGTGGCTCCTGGGGCGCGGCCATCTTCCACTCGGCGAAGATCCGCACGAACGCGGCCAGGTTGGTGCGCCCGATCAGCGCACCCCAGTGCGGCCAGGTGCGCAGGGAGACCAGGGAACCCTCGGGGTTGCTCGTCGGCTGAGCCCACAACGCCGCGGCCCGGATCACCGGGGTGGACTCCGCACCGTCGGCGAGGTCGCTGACCTTGGTCTCGCCGGCGGGGACATAGCCGAACCCGGCGGTCAGGGCGAAGAAGCGGCGCACCTTGGCGAGGCGCAGCTCGTCGTCGGGGAAGAGCCACTGGAAGAGCGGATCGTCGTGAAGCGAGAGACTGAGGACCCGGGCCACCCCGGGGACGTCGTCGAGCGTGGTGGCGCGGGCTGCGGACATGACGATCGGGCTCATCCTTGCTACTTCCTGGTAGGGGGCGACTCGCCCATGATAGATCACGGGAGGGTCACGGTGCAGGGGTGGAGGTCCCGCCTGAGACGGGTTGGTCGAACACGTGCGCCCGCACCCAGGCGTGCATGGCCACCGCCGCGGCCGCGCCGGCGTTGATCGACCGGGTCGACCCGTACTGGGCGATCGACAGCACCGCCGCGCACACCTCCCGCACCTCCTCGGAGAGCCCGGGGCCCTCCTGCCCGAACACCAGAACGGCGTCGCGCGGCAGCGGGTAGGTCTCCAGGGGGACCGCCCCGGGCAGGTTGTCCACCCCGACGAGCACGAGGCCGCGCTCGGCGGCCCAGGACACCAACGATTCCGCGTCCGGGTGGTGGTGGACGTGCTGGTAGCGGTCGGTCACCATGGCGCCCCGGCGGTTCCAGCGGCGCTTGCCCACGATGTGCACGGCCGCGCACCCGAAGGCGTTGGCGGTGCGGACCACGGATCCGATGTTGAAGTCGTGCGACCAGTTCTCCACCGCCACGTGGAAGCCGTGCCGGACGGTGTCGAGGTCGGCGACTATTCGCTCGCGGCGCCAGTAGCGGTAGCGGTCGACCACATTGCGGCGGTCGCCGTTGGCGAGGAGTTCGGGATCGAAGTGGTCGCCCTCGGGCCAGGGGCCCGGCCAGGGTCCCACACCCACCTCACGCGCCTCGTCCTCCCCGGAGGAGTGCTCGGCGGGGATCCCGGTGGCCGCCTCGGCGGCGAGGTGCTCGTTCATCCGTTCCAGTTTACGAACGCCTGGCGCCCGGCTGTTCCGGCGAAGGATCCCGCCCGGGTGGACGATGGCGGTCATCGCCCAGAGGCCGGGGCTGGAAGGGCAAGTACGTCCCTAAGATGGTGTATACCCCCACAGGAGCAGACTTTCGTATGCCCCCACCTCCGGAGCAGGACCCGTCGGCAGCCCTCCCCCCGGGTGTCCGGCCACCGGTCGCCGACGACCCCCGTTACCTGGGTCCGTTCCGTCTGCTCGGTCGGTTGGGCTCCGGAGGCATGGGGGTCGTGCACGCGGCGGTGGACGAGGCGGGCAGGCCCGCGGCGGTCAAACGCGTACATACCCGGTTGTCCTCCGACTCGGAGTTCCGTGCCCGCTTCCGCCGGGAGATCTCCCTCGTGCGCCGGGTGCGCTCCGACCACGTGCCGCAGTTCATGGGCGCCGCCACGCGCGGTGCGGTTCCATGGCTGGCCACGGAGTACGTGTGGGGGCCGACCCTGGACGCGGAGGTGCGGGACCGCGGGCCGCTCGAAGGGGACGCGTTGTCCTCGTTCGCCCGCGGTACCGCGGCTGCCCTGGCCGCGGTTCACGCGGCCGGAGTCGTACACCGCGACCTGAAGCCCGGCAACGTGATCCTGTCCTCGCATGGGCCGAGGGTGTTGGACTTCGGGATCTCCAGGGCTGTCGAGGAGGCCGGTATCACCCGTACCGGGCAGGCTGTGGGGACCCCGGGTTGGATGCCGCCCGAGCACTACCTGGGCCGGGCCGCTGCCCCCGCGGCCGACGTGTTCTCCTGGGCTGCGCTGGTGGTGTTCGCGGCCACCGGTCGGCCGCCGTTCGGTACGGGGAGCCCGGAGGTACTGGCGGAGCGGGTGCTGGCCGGGGGACCGGAACTGACCGGGATCCCCGCCGTGCTGCGGCCCGTGCTGACCGACTGCCTGGTTTCGGAACCGGCGCACCGGCCCGGGACCGACCGGGTCCTGGACTCTCTCCCGGGTACCGCCGACGACACCACGTTGGCCGAGGCTCCGGTGGGCGGGCCGGGACCAGATGCGGCAGGGCGGACGGAGCCGCGGGGGAGCACCGTACCCGTGCGGGTGGCGGACCAGTGGCGTACCACAGCCCCGCCCCGACGGCCCTGGCTATGGCGCCGCCGGCGCCCGCTGGCTGCCTTGGCCGTCGTCTGCCTGGCCGCCGTTCTGGCGGGGACCGGGGCCAGGCTGCTCCCAGACCGGGACCCGGGAGCCGGGGCGCCGGAGGATGCGGCTGAGGAGGAAGGCCAAGGGGAGAACGGGGCCGCCGAGGACGTACCCGAGGAGTACCGGGACCTGTATGAGAACGGTCGAGTAGTGGTGGAGCAGTCCCCCGGGGACGAGCCCGCACTCGTCCGCTCCCTCACCGATCCCGACAGCGGGCAGAGCCTCGACCAGCTCAGAATCACGTTCGGCGATATGGCCGATTCCTGGAACACATTCACCGTCGAAGGGACCCTCGAGTACCTCCCAGACTTCGGGTCCCTGACCGTGAGCGACACGGACTTCGCCACAAGGGGAACCGTCGGCCCTGGCCAGGACACCGTTCCGGCCGGGCAGCTCTCGATCTCCCCGGCGGAGAACACCGGCGAGGGCGCCACCCTGGACCCTCTCGACCCGGAAGCGGAGCTCACCGCCACGTTTATCCGCGAGCCCCGTGCCGTCGTCTTCTACGCACCCGACGATGTCCGAGAGGGGGAGGGAGAAATCGCCCAGGGCTTCCCTGGCGGCCTCTGCGTCTGGGACGACCTGTTGGCCGAGGGTTTCGCGTCGGATGGGCGGTTCGCCCCCTACGACCCGTCCCTAGGAGCATCGGCGGAGGCCCATGAGATCTGTCCCGTCGAGAACTGAACCGTGCCGAACGTGAGAAGAGGTGGCGCCACGTGACACCCCCTGCCCCTTTCGACGAGCACCGGCTGCCCCCGGCTGTGTCTCCGCTAGCGAGGCAGGACCCGCGACACATCGGCGGGTACCGGATCGTCGGCCGGATCGGGGCCGGTGGGATGGGCTCCGTCTACGCGGGCCTGGACAACGGGGGCCGTGCCGCGGCGGTGAAGGTGGTCCTTCCAGAACACGCCGACCAGCCGGCCTTCCGGGCCCGGTTCGCTCGGGAGGCCGCGTTGGTGGAACGGGTCCGGTCCACCTGCACCGCGGGGTTTCTGGCGGCCGACGTGGACGCCCCCGCTCCGTGGCTCGCTATCGAGTACGTACCGGGGCGGACCCTGCGTCGCCACGTGGCCGACAAGGGGCCGCTGCACGGCGGCAACCTCGTGGCATTGGCAGTGGGCCTGGCCGAGGCGTTGAGCGCGATCCACAGTGTCGGGGTGGTGCACCGCGATCTGAAGCCCGGCAACGTGATCCTCGCACCGGACGGTCCCAAGGTTCTGGACTTCGGGATCTCCCGCGCCGTGGACCTGACCGCGCTGACGCGCACGGGGGAACTCTCCGGTACCCCCGGCTGGGTCTCGCCCGAGCAGTACGACGGCTTGCCCGCCACAGAGAGGTCCGACGTCCACGCCTGGGGCGCGCTGGTGGCTTTTGCCGCGACCGGGCGCGCCCCGTTCGGTACCGGCGACGCGCACACGCTGGCCCGCCGCGTGCGCGAAGCCGACCCGGACCTGGAGGGGGTGCCGCCAGAACTGCTGCCGCTCGTGCGGCGGGCGCTGCTCAAGGACCTGGGGGAACGGCCGGACGCGGAACGGCTGCTGGACGACCTGGTAGGACAGTGGAACGCGACCAGCGTGGTTCCGGTGGACCCCGGCCGACCGCGCCAAGCGGTTCCGACCCTCGTGGCCGCGGAGTGGACCGGGTTCCAGGCCCCGCAGGCCCGCCGAGTCGGACGGCGCCGACGCTTCCTGTGGGCCGCGGCGGCCATGGCCGCCGCGGTGCCGCTGGTGGCCGCCACCCTGTTCCTGGGCCCCAGGGGAGATGCCAGCGGGCAGGCCGACGGGGGATATCCGGCCGGAACCGGACAGGACGATCCGTCCTGGGACCCGCGGGACGGCCGGGCGGCAGTGGAGCAGGCTCTCGACCTGGCCCTGGACGCCCCGAGCTTCGAGGTCATGTACGGCTCACGGTCGACCCACGAGTGGGTCGGTGGTTCGGGGTCCTACCGCTACACCCAAGAGCCCGAACCCGTGCACCACTTCATGCACCTCTTCGGTGAGGGCTCCCACGGGGGGTTCGCCATCGGGGAGGGGGCCGGTGGCGAACCCGAGGACATCATCCACTGGTTGGGGCAGCGTGAAGGGGCGGAGGATATCCGGGACACCTTCTACCGGACCGAAGGAGAACACCCCTACATGAGCGGCGAAGAAGCCGGTAGGGAGGGGGCCTTCGCCCCCATGACCCGGATGGTCGAGGGAGAGGGGGAGATCGAGTACCTGGGCGAGGAGCCCGTCCCCGAAGTTGAACTGCCCCAGTCCGACCTGGTCGAGGTCTCCGAAGCCGACGTGAGCGACCGCTCGGGGCACGCGTACACGAGTGAGGGCACAAACGAAGACGGAGAATTCCAGGCGTACGAGCTGTGGGTTGATGACTCCGGTTACCCCCTGGTAATGCAGGACTTCTCCGAAAGCGAGTACACGGGAAACTCGGGTGAGACGGACGACGTGCGCGTCACCATGAGCTATGTCTACGTGCACTTCGGTGGAGATGTGGAGATCGAACTCCCCGACGAGTCCGAGATCGGACCTCCCCCGTCCCACATCGAAGAGTGACCCCGGTGCGACCCGCATACCCGTAGGGGCCGGATCCGCCGGGCTCAGAGCCTGATGTCCCCGTGGAAGTCCCGGCCCTGGTAGACCCGGGCGTTGCCGCTCACGTCGCCGTGGATCTGGTTGCTGACCGAACCCGCGCCCTCCTGGCTGACCGTCGAGCGCAGGTCGCCCATGAGCCGACCGATCTCCGGGTCCTCCTGCTCGGCCCGCTCCAGGTGTTCGGCGACGACGGTGAGCACCTCGGTGTCGCCGGTGTCCAGGCGGGCTTCGTCCAGGGCCTCCTGGGCCTCGGGCTCCGACCGGAAACGTGCGAAGACGGCCCGGCACAGGGACTTGAACGTGTCGACCGTGCCTTCGGTGGCGTACTCGGTGACCTTGGTGACGGCGCCGGTGGCGATGGCCGCGGCGATGGCGAGGGTGACGGGCTCTGCCATGGAGGCTCCTCGGGGGAGAGGGGTGTTGTCGTAGCCCAGTCTTCCCCGTCAGGACGCCTTCTGTCGCCTCTTCCGGGTGACGAGGAGGGCGGCCACCCGCCAGCCGAGCATGGTCGCGGCGAGGAAGAGCGCGGTCACGAGCACGAAGGAGAGAGGTGCCCCTTCCCCGCTGAGCAGCCGTAACGGCATCGCGCCCACCACGGTCACCGCCCACACCAGGACACCGGTAGGCCAGATCCGGTCAGGGGAGCGCCACGCCAGTGTGACGGCCCATCCCAGGGCCAGAGCGAACAGGAACGGCCACGCGGTCGCGGCCACCTCGGCCGGGGCCAGCCCGGTCTCGTGGTCGATCTTGCCGACCACCACGAAGACCAGGACACAGGCCAGGTCGGCCGCCATGCCCAGCGGAACCACATACGAACGCATGACACCAGGCTAGGAGGTGTTTCCGGGGAGGCTCAGGCGGGTGCGCGTCCGGCGATCGTCCAGGTGAGGGTCGGATGACACGGGGTGAGAACCGGCAGGGGTTTCGCGGCATCTGAACCCCTGGGCCACAGCCAAGCCCGCACCCTCTTGATGCCCGACCGTGAAACCCCCCTCATGACCCACTCCACCGAAACCCCTGCCGGTGTCCTGCCCCTGGAACCCGGTGAACCTCGCTACCTCGGCCCCTTCCGACTGGTGGGGCGCCTCGGCGTCGGCGGTATGGGCGTGGTGTACGCGGGACTGGACGATCGGGACCGGCGGGTGGCGGTCAAGTCCGTGCACCGGTCCTACGCGGCAGACCGGGAGTTCCGGGTCCGGTTCGCGCGGGAGGTGGGCCTGGTCCGGCGGGTGCGCTCCACCCGGGTTCCGGCCTTCGTGGGCGCGGACACCAAGGCCGCGGTGCCGTGGTTGGCCACCGAGTACGTTCCCGGCCCGACCCTCGGCCGGTACGTGCGGGACCACGGGCCACTGGACGGGGAGGCACTGACCGCTTTCGCCCTGGGGGTGGCCGAGGCGCTCGCCGCGATCCATGCCCGGGGCGTGGTGCACCGGGACCTGAAGCCGGGCAACGTGATCCTCGCGCCGGACGGCCCCAAGGTGGTGGACTTCGGGATCGCCCGCGCCGCCGAGGAGAGCGGCCTCACCCGTACCGGTGGAATGGTCGGTACCCCCGGTTGGCTCGCACCCGAGCAGTACCGGGGCGCACCGGCCACCGACCGCTCGGACGTGTTCGCCTGGTCCGGACTGGTCGCCTACGCGGCCACCGGGCGGAACGCGTTCGGGGCCGGGCCCTCCGATGTCCTCGCCTCGCGTGTCCTCGCCGAAGCGCCCTCCCTGGACGGAGTTCCCGGGCACCTGCGGGGCGTTCTGGAACGGGCCCTGGACAAGGACCCGAGCCGGCGCCCGAGGGCGGCGGGGCTGCGGGACCTTCCCGGGCACCCGCCCTCCGACGGCTTCCGGGAGGCTCCCTCGGATGATTCCTGGGGCGGCTTTCCGGACCAGGACACCACTGCTGAGGAGTGGGCCGAGCAGGCCCCTCCGAAGCGCAGGTGGGTCCGTCGGCACCGGAAGGCACTGTCGGCGTGCGCGGCCGTGCTGTCGCTGGCACTGGTGGCCGGTGCAGGTGTGTGGTCGTTCGGGACCGGGCGCACGCCCTTCGGGCCCGGAGGCCCCGCCGACGGGGAGCCGGCCGAAGCGGAGGCGGGCGACGACGCCGGCCCGGCGGCTCCGGACGGGGTTCCCGCGGAGTACCGCGAGCTCTACGGCACCGGCACGGTCACCGTGGCAGCCGCCGACGGTCCCGACCCCGCCCTCGTCCGGCGGCTCGAATCCGGGTCCGGCGGGGAGGACCTGGACCAGCTCCGACTGACCTTCGAGGAGGCGGTGCGGCGGTTGGACAGCCCGACCTCCCTCACTCTGACCGTCCGGGCCGAGTACCTGCCGGACTTCGGCTCGCTCAGCGTCCACAGCGACGATTTCGGCCTGGTCAGCGAGGTCCGATCCTCCGACGACAGCCTGTACCTCCACCCCAGTTCCACGCGGGGGGTGCTCGCTGCCCTCGACCCGGAGGAACCGGAAGCCACCTTCGACGTGACCCTCACCGGCCCCGTCGGAACCGGGTCTGTGGCCTACTACCTGCCGCAGGAGGCGAGGAGCGACGGGGAGCCCGTCCCCCTCGACCAACCCGGCGGGCTCTGCTTCGTGTCGGACGTGCCCCGGCCGGAGGAGACGGAAACCGCGGCCGAAGCCGCCCCCCACGACACCACTCTCACCGACGGCACACCGACCAACAGCTGCGCCTACAACGAGGGCCACTGACAACGCACCACCCCCGAGCGCCTGAGGCCACCAGACCCGAGACCCTGACACCGCCCAGCCACCGCCACCACGCCAGCCGAGAGGAATACCATGCCTGATCCCTATCCGCACTTCACACGGGACCGGCTTCCGCCCGGGGTGGACCCGACCGCGAAGGAAGACCCCGAACAGCTGGGCGCCTTCCGGATCGTGGGCCGGATCGGCGCCGGCGGTATGGGTGCCGTCTACGCGGGGCTCTCCGTGGACGGGGCCTGCTCGGCCGTCAAGGTCATCCATCCGCGGTTCGCCGCGGACCCGGACTTCCGGGCACGGTTCGCGCGCGAGGTGGGGATGGTCTCGCGGGTCCGCGCCGTGTGTACACCCGCCTTCCAGGGGGCCGACGTACAGGCGGCCACCCCGTGGCTGGCCACCGAGTACGTCCCCGGCCAGACCCTGCGCCAGCACGTCCGGCAGCATGGACCGCTCACCGGCGGCATGCTCACCGCCCTGGCCACCGGGCTGGCCGAAGCGCTGGCCGCCATCCACGACGTGGGCGTGGTGCACCGGGACCTGAAGCCGGGCAACGTGATCCTCGCGCCGGACGGCCCCAAGGTGGTGGACTTCGGGATCGCCCGCGCCGCCGACGGGACCGCGCTCACCGCCACCGGCGGACTCATGGGCACCCCCGGTTGGACCGCCCCGGAACGGTACGACGGTGAAGAGGCCACGGGCGCCTCGGACATGTTCGCCTGGGGCGGCCTGGTCGCCTACGCCGCCACCGGACGGGACCCCTTCGGAAGCGGGGCCGCAGACGCGCTGGCCCACCGGGTCCGCAACGAGGACCCGGACCTGGCGGGCGTTCCAGAGGACATGGTGTCCCTGGTCCGGCGGGCACTGGACCGGGACCCGTCCGGTCGGCCGACCGCCGTCCAGGCGCTCACGTCGCTCGCGTCGCAGTGGAACGCCACGCGGGTCGAACCGGTCGGACACGAGCCCACGGAGATCGTTCCCGGCATGCTCGCCACCGAGTGGCGCGGCATCGACCGCCTGGAGTCGCGCCGAGCGAGAGGCCTGACCCGCAGGGTCCGAGTGGGAGCCCTGACGGCGGTGGCCGCGGCGGCACTGGCCCTGATCGTGCTCGGGGCCTGGCTGGTGCTCCGCCCCGGACCCGCCGCGGAACAACCCGAAGCGGCCCCCGCAGAAGAGGGCAGCGCGCAGATCCGGCCCGAAGACGCCGAGGCCGTGGTGGAGCAGGCACGGGACCTGGCCCTGGACGCCTCCAGCTTCCTCGTCCACCGGAACCACATCGCGGAGAGACCGTTGAACGACGGGTTCACCTTCCGCTACACCGAGGACCCCGAACCCGTCTACCTCCAAGCGACTTTGGGCAACCTCGGGATCACGGAGCAGATGCTGGTGGGGGAGGGCCTCGACGACGTCCTGCACCGCTCCGCCCAGGACGCGGCCGTAGTCGAGGGCGCCACCTACCGGGGGTACACGGGCAACTTCCACCGTCCGCCGGACCCCGATCCCGACCCGGACCGGGCGGACTGGGCGGACCCCGCCTACTTGGTGGAGGGCTTCGACGACATCACCGGAGCCGACGGTGAGGTCGAGCACCTCGGGCAGAGCCGGTCACCCGACGTGCTCACCAACCTCGCCGAGGAGATCGAGGGGGAGCGGGAGGTCGAGGAGACCGAGGAGGGCCAGGACACCGTCGCGGGCCAGGAGGCGGACCACTACACCGGTTCCTTCGTGAGCGGCCGGGACGGTCTGGACGACGTCGAGCACACCTTCGACCTCTGGATCGACGAGGAGGGCTACCCGCTCCACTTCCGGGTGTCCTACGAAGGTGAGAGCACCCAGTACGAGGGCGAGGCGGAGCCGGTCACGCTGGACATCGCTTACCTCGGCTTCGACATGCCCCTGGATATCGAGGTCCCCGAAGAGTCCGAACTCGACGACCCGCCGGAAGCGTAGGTGGAGCCGCAAGCCGCCTCCGAACCCGGCCCTGGTGAAATTGACCCGGCCCCGGATCCAGCAACTGGTAACCGTGACCCGGCACCGTCCACATTCCCCAGCGACAGACAGGCCCCGGCATGAACCCCGAGCCCCCCGTCCCCCCGCCGTCCGGATCTCCCCCGTCCGGTCCCGAAGCGCCTACCGGGTTCGACCCCCTCACCCGGGACGACCCCCGGTATCTCGGTCCGTTCCGCCTGGTGGGGCGTCTCGGCGTCGGCGGTATGGGTGTGGTGTACGCGGGGCTGGACGATCGGGACCGGCGGGTGGCGGTCAAGTCCGTACACCGCGTGCTGGCCTCGGACGCCGACTTCGTGGCCCGGTTCGCGCGGGAGGTGGCTCTGGTCCGCCGGGTGCGCGCCGCCTGTGTCCCGGCCTTCGTGGGCGCGGACACCAAGACCGAGGTGCCGTGGTTGGCCACCGAGTACGTGCCCGGACCGACCCTGAGTGCGCACGTACGCGCGAACGGCCCGCTCCACGGCGAAGCCCTCACGGCCTTCGCGCTGGGCGTAGCCGAGGCGCTCGCCTCGATCCATGCCCAAGGTGTCGTCCACCGTGACCTGAAGCCGGGGAACGTGATCCTGGCCCCGGGCGGGCCGAAGGTGCTGGACTTCGGGATCGCCCGCGCCACTGACGGCACCGCCCTGACCAAGACCGGAGGCATGCTGGGTACCCCCGGGTGGGTCGCGCCGGAGCAGTACCGGGGGCAGGACGCCACGGACCGCTCGGACGTGTTCTCCTGGGCCGGGCTAGCCGTTTACGCGGCCACGGGGGAGGGGCCGTTCGGGACCGGCCGTCCGGACGTCCTGGCCACCCGCATCATCTCCGAACCCCCTTCCCTGGACGGGGTCCCCGACCCCCTGCGGGCCCACTTGGAGCGAGCGCTGGCCAAGGCCCCGGAAGACCGCCCGAGGGCGGCGGAGTTCCGGGACGCCATGGCCGGGATCCTGGGGTCCGGTGCCCAAGAGGACGTCACCCTGGTCATGGACCGCGCCTGGGGCGCCGCAGCGGTTCCTGCCGCCCGGCTGTCCCCGGCCTCCCAGCTCTCCTCGGCCGCGCTGGCCGACGAATGGAGCCGACACGCCCCGCCCCGGCGGGGTTGGCTCCGACGGCGCCGGACGCCCCTGGTCGTGGGCGCGGCGGTGCTGGCGGTGGCACTGACCGCCGGGCTGGGCGCCCGCGCCCTTCTCGGCGGTGACCCCCTCACCGCGGGGGACCAGGCCGATGACACGTCGGCGGAGGCGCAGAACGACAGCGGCGGGGAGACCGCGACCGCTGCGGCCGGTGTGCCCGACGACGCCCCCGCGGAATACCAGGAGCACTACGAGAGCGGCGAAGTCGTGGTCGAGACCGACTCGGACACCGAGCCCGCCCTGCTCCGCAGTCTCCAACCCGCCTCGGACGGCGGCGAGGCCTTGGAACAGCTGCGGCTGACCTTCGCAGGGCTCAACGTTCAGGAGCTCGGCCGAAGCACCGTCACGATCACGGCTGAGTACCTCCCCGACCACGGCAGTCTCCAGGTGCACAACAGCGAGTTCGCCACCGTCACCAGTATCGGGCCCGGTGACGAGAACCTGCGGTCCGTCACCGCCGAGGGCAGCGGCGTACTGGCCGAGCTCAGCCCGGAGGAGCCCACTGCGGAGTTCACGGTGGCGTTCGTCTTCACACTGGGCGACGGGCCCCTTGTCTACTACGTCCCCGATGCGCTGCGAGGCCAGGACTGGAACACGTTCGACTACCCCGGAGGGTTCTGCGTGCTGGAGGAGGAGGGTCCCACCTTCCCCGAGTCAGCCCACTTCGGCCCGCACGACACCACCCTGACCGACGGCGTGCCGACCGACAGCTGTGCCTATGACCCGCAGCCGGCCGAGTTCTGAGCACCCACCCCCTGAAGCGAAAGACAGCGATGCCCTCTCAAACGCAGGCCCCCTTCTCCCGAGACCGGCTCCCCGCCGGAGTGGAGCCGCCCGGTGCCCAGGACCCGGAAGCCCTCGGGCGGTACCGCGTCGTAGGCCGTATCGGCGCGGGCGGTATGGGTGCGGTCTACGCCGGGATCGACGACACCGGCGGGTGTGCGGCGGTCAAGGTGGTCCACCCCCAGTACGCGGCCGATCCGGAGTTCCGCGCGCGGTTCGCCCGTGAAGTCGACCTGGTGTCGCGCGTACACGGGACCTGTACGCCCGCCTTCCTCGGCTCCGACGTCCGGTCGGACACGCCCTGGCTGGCCACTGACTACGTCAGCGGACACACGCTGCGCCAGCACGTGGGGAGGGAAGGGCCCCTGACCGGCGGCCTGCTCACGGCTCTCGCGGTGGGTCTGGCCGAGGCTCTGGCCGCGATCCACACCCAGGGTGTGGTGCACCGGGATCTGAAGCCGGGGAACGTGATCCTGGCCCCGGACGGGCCGAAGGTGCTGGACTTCGGGATCGCCCGGGCCGCCGAAGGCACCGCGTTCACCGAGACCGGCGGCGTGCTCGGGACACCCGGTTGGATCGCCCCCGAGCAGTACGAGGGCCTGGAGGCCACCGGTTCCTCGGACATGTTCGCCTGGGCGGTGACGGTCCTCTACGCGGCCACGGGACGCGACCCCTTCGGCAAGGGCGCGGTGGACGTGATCGCCTACCGCACCCGCAACGAGGAGCCCGACCTCTCGGACGTCCCCGACACGCTCCGCCCCCTCGTGGAGCGGGCCCTCGCCAAGGATCCGGGCGCGCGTCCGACCGCGCTCGAGGCTCTGACCGAACTCACCGGAGCCTGGTCCGCGACCCGGGTCGATCCGGCGAGCCGGGCCCACCCCACCGAGGTCGTGCCCGGGCTGCTGGCCACGGAATGGCGGGGGGTCTCCGCCCCTGAGCAGAGGAAGGTCCGGAGCGGACGCGGGTGGGGACGGGCGGTCGTCCTGATGGCGGTGCTGGGGGTGGTCCTCCTCAGCGCCAGCGGTCTGTACTGGGTCACCGGTGACCGCCACCAGGGAGGGGCCGCGGCGGGTGCGGATCCGGCCGACGGAGGGCAGGGGGCCGACGAGCAGGGGGCTGGCGGAGAGGGCGCCCCAGACGGGGACGAGGGCGGTGGCGAGGCCGAGGCGGACCTCCTCAGGGTCGAAGCCGACCCCGAGGACGGGGCCGCGGTGGCCGCTGAGGCTCTGGACCTGTTCGATGAGGCGGAGAGCTTCGAGCTGTACCGCCGCGAGTCCCTGGCCAGCGTGCACGACAGCCTCACGATGCACAGGTACACGGCGGAACCGCAGGCTGCCCGCCACAGCATCAGGCTCGCTGGCCCGGGGGAGGTCCAGACACTGTGGCTCGGTGAGGACCTGGACGACGTGTTGGAGCGCAGCGCCCTGCGCGGCGCCGGGTTCGACGAGACCCCGGGCCCGTACGGCCGGGACGTCGATGAGGGGGCCGCGGAACAGGACCCTTGGGCCTTCCTCGATGACATCGCCCTGTTGACGGGGGACGGCGCCGAGATCACCTACCACGGGGAGTCCGCCGTGGCCCTGGGAGACACCTCCTGGCCCGAGGCCGAGTTCGACATCGCGTTGGAGGCCCGCACCGGACACCACTACTCGGGAACCTACACAAAGGTCCGAGAGGAGTGGGAGGAGGACGCTGGTGCCGAGTTCGTGCTCACCTTCGACCTGTGGGTAGGGGAGGACGGCCGGCTCCAGAGCTTCCAGGACTTCGAGGAGACCGGTGATGCCCTGCACGTCGAGGGAGACGTCGAGGAGGGCCAGGCCCATACCTCTACGGAGACGGTCGTCGTCCACTACGGCGAGCCCGTGGAGATCGAGATACCGGATGAGTCGGAGATCGACTAGCGACCCGGCACGGACCACGTTCCCCAGCGACAGGCAGGCTCTGGCATGACTCCTGAACCCCCCGTACCACCGCAGCCCGGTCCCGATGCGTCCGGAACCGGCTCCCCGCCCCCCGGGCCCCCATCGCCCGGCTCCAAGGTGCCCACCGGGGTCGACCCCGTGACCCAGAGCGACCCCCGGTACTTGGGCCCCTTCCGCTTGGTCGGGCGCCTCGGCGCGGGCGGAATGGGTGTGGTGTACGCGGGGCTGGACGACCGGGACCGGCGGGTGGCGGTCAAGTCCGTGCACCGGGTCCTCGCGTCGGATGCGGACTTCCGCGCCCGGTTCGCGCGGGAGGTGGGCCTGGTCCGACGGGTGCGCGCGACGTGTGTACCCGCCTTCCTGGGGTCGGAAGCGCGGGCGGAGATTCCGTGGTTGGCCACGGAGTACGTGCCCGGCCCGACCCTGGACGAGCGCGTACGCGCGAACGGGCCGCTCCAGGGGGAGGCCCTCACGGCCTTCGCTCTGGGGGTGGCCGAGGCCCTGGCCGCGATCCACGCCCAGGGTGTGGTGCACCGGGATCTGAAGCCGGGGAACGTGATCCTGGCCCCGGACGGGCCGAAGGTGTTGGACTTCGGGATCGCCCGGGCCGTCGACGGCACCGCCCTGACCAAGACCGGGGGGATGGTGGGTACCCCGGGGTGGATCTCTCCCGAACAGTACAAGGGTGCCCCGGCCACGGAGCGCTCGGACGTGTTCTCCTGGGCCGGACTGGTGGTCTACGCGGCCACCGGCGAAGGGCCGTTCGGGGAGGGGAGCTCAGAGGCCGTCGTCGGGCGCATCCTGTCCGAAGCACCCTCACTGGAGGGAGCCCCCGCACCGATGCGCGACCTTCTGGAGCGGGCCCTCGACAAGGATCCCGAACGAAGGCCCGGAGCTGCCGACCTCCTGCGCTCCGTGGCGGGGACCTTGGGCGCGGCGGACGATCCGGACATCACGCGGGTGCTCGGCCGGTCGTGGTCCGGTGACCCCTCGCCGGATGACGAGGTCACCGCGTGGACCCGTACCGCCCCGCCCCGGCGGAGCTGGTTTCGCAGGAACCGGCTCGTGCTGGCCGCGGGTTCGGTGCTGCTGGTCCTGGCCCTGGCCGCCGGGCTCGGCGCCCGGGCTCTGTCCTCCGAGGGCACGGCCGTGCTCCCCGGCCAGGATGTGGCCGAGGCGGAGGGCGCGGACGGTTCGGAGAACGGCGACGGCGCGGAGGACGCGGCACCGGGCGTCCCCGACGACACACCCGAGGAACACCGCGAGCTCTACGACTCCGGGGAACCCGTGGTCGAGCCCGCCTCCGAGACCGAACCCGTCCTGATCCGCCGCCTCGTTCCCGCCACCGGTGCGGGCGAGGCGCTGGACCAGCTCCGACTGACCTTCGAAGAGGTCTCCATCACTGACTTCACCAGCGGGGTGACGGTCGAGGCGGAGTACCTCCCCGAACACGGAAGCCTGCGGGTCCACAGCAACGACTTCTACACCGTGTCGACCATCGGCCCCGACCAGGAAGGCCTTGGTCTCACCCCCGTGAGCAACAGCGGCGTCCTGGCCGAACTGGACCCGCAACGGCCCACCGCCCGGTTCCGACTGACGATGGAGTCCGGGCAGGTCATCTACTACGTCCCCGAAGAGCTCTTCGCCGCCGCGGGCGACTCCCTGGACTACCCGGGCGGGTTCTGCATCGCCACTGCGGACGAAGTGCCGAGCTTCCCCGGAAACGCCGACTTCGGCCCGCACGACACAGCGTTGACCGGCAGCGTGCCGATCGACAGCTGCGCCTACACCGAGGACGACGTCCCGTAACCCCCGAAACCGACTCGAGGAAGAGCGATGAGTGTTCCGCCCCCGCCCCCCTTCTCCCTTGATCGCCTGCCCGCCGGTATCGAACCCCCTTCAGGCAACGACCCGAAACTCCTGGGCTCCTATCATGTCGTGGGCCGGATCGGCGCGGGCGGCATGGGCGCCGTCTACGCGGGACTGGCCGACGACGGCTCCTGTGCCGCGGTCAAGATGGTCCACCCCGAATTCGCGGCCGATCCCGAGTTCAGGCGGCGTTTCGCCCATGAGGTGGACCTCGTGGCCAAGGTCGACGCCGCGTGCACGCCGTCGTTCCTCGGTGCCGACGTCGACGCGCAGACCCCGTGGTTGGCCACGGAGTACGTCCCGGGCCAGACCCTGCGCCAGTACGTCCGGGAGCACGGGCCCCTGACCGGCGGGATGCTCACTGCCCTGGCCATCGGCCTGGCGGAGGCCTTGGTCGCGATCCACTCCGCGGACGTGGTGCACCGGGACCTGAAGCCGGGGAACGTGATCCTCGCCCCGGACGGCCCTAAGGTGTTGGACTTCGGCATCGCCCGGGCCGCCGATGCCACCGCCCTCACCCGGTCCGGCGGCATCCTCGGCACCCCGGGGTGGATCTCCCCGGAGCAGTACGAGGGGAAGACAGCGGGCGAACACTCGGACGTGTTCGCCTGGGCCGGGCTGGTGCTGTTCGCCGCGACCGGACGGGACCCCTTCGGCACGGGGCAGCTGGACGTGCTGGTCTACCGGACGCGCAACGAGGACCCCGACCTGGAAGGGGTTCCGGACCCGCTGGCGGGCCCGGTCCGCAGGGCGTTCGCCAAGGAACCCTCCGAACGGCCCACCGCGGCCCAAGTCCTCGCCGAACTCACCGGGGCGTGGGCCGCCACGCGTGTCGGACCGGACCCCGTAGAGCAGCCCACCGAGGTCGTTCCCGGCATTCTGGCCGCCGATTGGCAGGGTGTCGCCGCTCCGGAGCCGAGGAGGGTGCGTCGGGGACCCGGCAAGCGGTGGTTCGTCGCCGGTGCCGCGGCCCTGGCCTTGGTACTGCTCGGCGGCGGGACACTCCTGTGGCCTGGGGCATCCTCAGAGCGCGGGTCGGCCGACGGGGCGGCGGACGCGGCGGGTGGCGCGGACGAGGCCGCGGACGAGGAGCCGCTCGCGGTCCGCGGGGACCCCGACGACTGGGAGGACGTCGTCGCGCAGGGGATCGAACTACTGGAGTACACCGAGGGGTTCGAGGTCTACCACGATCGGGTCACGAGCGGTGCGCACGGCAACCTCACCATCCACCGATACACGGAGGACCCCCAGCCGGTCCTCGAATACGAGTTCCTCGGTGGTCCGTTCATCAATCAAGGGTTCGCCATCGGCGAGGACCCGGAGGAGGTCCTGAGCCGCTCGTACTCGGCGGGTGTGGGTGTAGAGCCCGGGCCGTACGAACGCGAGCAGGGCGCGCTGCCCGACGGCTGGCCGGACGAACTGCCCTTCGTGGACACCATCGCCGACTTGCTGGACCCGGAGAAGCAGGCGGACGTGTCCTACCAGGGGCTGGCCACGGTCCGCTACGAAGGCCCCAGGGGCTGGAACTTGGAAGAGTTCGACCACGAGGACACGGAGGCGCCCGCCCACCACTACTCCGGCACCTTCCTCGAGATCAGGGAAGCACCGGAGGAGGCGGGGGAGGACGAGACAGTGGAGAAAGACTTCGACCTGTGGGTCGACGAGGACGGCTACGTCCGCAGGTTCGACTACTCCGGAGCGGACGCCACTGCCCCCGACGAGGACTTCGGCGGATCCGACAGTTGGGAGATCGTCTTCACCATCGTCGATGAACCCGTGGAGATCGAGGTCCCGGACGAGTCGGAGATCAACTAGGTAGGCCGCTAGGCCCTGGCCGCGCGAACCGCTCGGGAACCCCGCTCAGCTGTGGCCCCGGCGCCGGGCGCTTCCACCCGAACGCACGGCACCGGGGCCGGGAAACCCGAGAGACCCCGAGAGCTACGCGCCCTTGAGGTTCTCCTTGAGGAAGTCCACCTGCAACAGCAGCAGGTTCTCCGCCGTGACCGGGTCCGACGGGCTGTGCGTGACGCCCGCCAGCGGCAGCACCGTGTGCGGGCGGCCCGCCGCGAGCAGCGCCTCGGACAGCCGTTGGGTGTGGGCGAAGACCACGTTGTCGTCGATCAGGCCGTGGATCAGCATCAGCGGCCGCTCCAGCTTGGCCGCGTCCGACATCAGCGACGACCTGGCGTACGCCTCCTCCTGCTCCTGCGGCAGGCCGAGGTAGCGCTCCGTGTAGTGCGTGTCGTACAGCGCCCAGTCGATCACCGGTGCGCCCGCCACGGCCGCGTGGAACACGTCCGGCCGGCGCAGCACCGCCAAGGCGGCCAGGTAGCCACCGAACGACCACCCGTGGATGCCCACCCGGGTCAGGTCCAGGCAGTCGAACCGCTGGGCCGCGTCCTCCAGCGCCGCCACCTGGTCCGCCAGGACCGGCTCGGCGAGGTCGTGGTGGACGGCCTGCTCATAGGCGACGTCCACGCCGGGGGTGCCGCGCCCGTCCGCGATGAGGACGGCGAAACCCTGCTCGGCGAACCACTGCGAGGACAGGTACGCGCCGCGCGCGTTGAGGGCGCGCTGTGCGTGCGGCCCGCCGTACGGTGCGACCAGCACGGGCAGGCGCGTCTCGCCCTCCCGGTACCAGGACGGCAGGACCAGGGAGGTCGGGATCCTCCGCTCCCCGGCCAGCCAGGACTCCACGCGCACGTCGGGCAGGTCCGGGGCCTCGGCGAAGCTCTCGATCTCCCCGTGGGTGCGCCGGGTCTCGGTACTGGCGCCCCGCACCACGAAGGTCCGTACCCCCGTGAAGTCCAGCGACCTGTGCTGGAGCACGAGGGTGTCCCCGGCCAGGCGCCCGGCGCGCAGACCTCCGTGGCCGTCGTCGGAGCCCTCGGGCAGCTCCACCGGGGAGCAGGTCCCCAGCCGGGTGTCGGCCAACCACAGCGACACGTCGCCGGGACGGCCCTCGGGCGAACCGGAGAACAAGACCCGGTCGCCGTCCACCCCCGCGACACCGCGCACGTACACGCCTTCTCCGCTGACCGCCCGGTCCCCGACGTACACCCGGCGCTCGCCGGTGCCGTTCCGGCGGCCGATCCACACCAGCTCACCCGAGGCGGTGAAGTCCGGCACGCCCGGCATGAGCTCGACCCACACGCCGTCGCTCTCGGTGCGGGTCTCCGAGACCAAGCCGGTCGCCGGGTCGGCGCTGAACAGGGAGAGCGTGCGCTGATCGCGGCTCTGCGCGGTGAACACCAGGGTGGGGTTGCCGTCCGGGCCGGTGGTCCAGCCGACCGTCGGCAGGTACGGGAGGTTCTCCCGGTCCCACTCGACGGGGGAGGGGGCCACCCGGCCGTCGCGCCGGTACTCGGTCGGGGACGGCACCGGAAGCACGGCCAGCCGCACGTCCGGGTTGGCCGTCCCGGCCGCCGGGTAGCGCAGCGGCTGGGGCTCCTGCCCGGGTTGGTTCGGGTCGCCGACGAACCAGCGGTTCACCTCCGACTCGTCCACCCGGCTGACCGCCAGCGAGCGGCCGTCCGGCGCCCACCAGAAACCGCGCACCCGGCCCATCTCCTCGGCGGAGACCAGGTCGGCCAGACCCCAGGTGACGTTCTCCCCGTCCGGCTCGACCAGCAGCCGGTCGCGGTCCTCGTCGCCGTTGTCGACGATGTCGATCACCCGGACCGCGCCTCGGTGCACGTAGGCGACCCGGTCACCGGCGGGGTTGATCCGCGGGTCCACGGCCGGGCTGGCCACCGGGAGCTCGCGCGGGGCGGTGTCGTCACCGACCAGGTCCGCGTAGAACACCCGCCCGGACAGCGTGAACACCGCGCGGGTGAAGGCGTCGTCCACCGTGTACGACACGATGCCGCCACCGTGCTCGCGCATCCGCTCGCGTCGGGCCCGCTCCTCGGGCGGAAGGTTCTCGTCGTCGGCGCCGAGCGCCTTGGGATCGGCGAGCACCGTCGCGGTGCCCGTCTCAGCGGAGTACAGCCACAGGCAGGTACCCCTGTCCGTGCCGTCGCGTCCGCGCAGGAAGGTCACGCGTTCCCCGTTCGGGGAGATCTGGAACGCCCGCGGGACTCCGATCGTGAAGCGCTGGGTGCGGGCCTGTTGGCGAGGAAAACTCATAGGCCGATTGTGTCCCATTCCGTGGACAGGGCGCTCGCTGGGCTCGTGGCCTTTGGGGAATCCCGCGGAACTCGCCGTCGATGTGGGCGTTTGGACAGGGAAACGGGTATCCGGACGGTATCGTTCGCTGGGTGAAGGACAGGCGACTGATGATGGTGCACGCGCACCCGGACGACGAGAGCATCGTCACCGGTGCGACTCTGGCGAAGTACGCGGCCGAGGGGGCCGGAGTCACCCTGGTGACCTGCA
Organism: Nocardiopsis nanhaiensis; assembly: GCF_054778635.1. Taxonomy (NCBI): domain Bacteria; kingdom Bacillati; phylum Actinomycetota; class Actinomycetes; order Streptosporangiales; family Nocardiopsidaceae; genus Nocardiopsis; species Nocardiopsis nanhaiensis. Next base: position 37,236 of record NZ_BAAGZJ010000025.1, on the reverse strand, counting down.
CGCTGGGCGAGGAGGGCGAGGTCATCCCCGCCGAGCTCGCGCAGCTGACCTCCGACCGCGAAGACACCCTGGGCGAGTACCGGATCGGGGAGCTGGGCAAGGCGTGCGTGGCCCTGGGCGTCCGGGACCACCGCTTCCTCGGCGGCCCCGGGCACTACCGGGACTCGGGGATGATGGACGGCGCCACCAACGGCCACCCCCAGGCCTTCTACGGTGCCGATGCCGAGGAGGCCGCCCGACGCCTGGCCGAGATCATCCGCGAGGTCCGGCCCCACGTCCTCGTCAGCTACGACGAGCACGGCGGCTACGGCCACCCCGACCACATCCAAGCCCACCGGGTCACCCGCCGGGCCTGCGCCAAGGCCAACGAGCGGGCCATGCCCGGTACGCCCTGGCAGGTCGGCAAGCTCTACGCGATCGCCCAGCCGGTCTCACGGATCGAGGCCTCCATCGCCCGGCTCAACGAGGAGGCGGGGCCCTTCACCCCGCCCCAGCAGGTGTCCGACATCGCCCGGGGTACCCCCGACGCCGTGGTCACCACCCGGATCGACGCCGCCGACCACTGGGCGGCCAAGGCCCTGGCCATGCGCGCGCACGCCACCCAGATCACCGTGGACGGGGAGCGCTTCGCGCTGTCCAACGACATCGCGCAGGAGATCGACGCGGTGGAGCACTACACCCTGCTGCTGGGGCCGCCGCCCAAAGCCGGGGAGGACGGCTACGAGACCGACCTGTTCGCCGGTGTGTGACACCCGGCCCGCCGAACCCTGAAACCCGGGCCGCTCCGGAGCGCCTACCCTCGACTTCCGTGACCACTCCTGAAACGGCCCAAGTGCCGCGAAGCCGCCTCGCCCTGCTCTCGCCCGTGATGACCGGCCTCTCCTGCTTGATCCTGTTCTGCGGGGGCCTCGCCGTGGGGATGGCCGCCAGCTTCGGGATGGGCTGGTTCGCCCATTTCTGGGTGCTGGGGCTGCCGGTACAGGCCGGGATCGCTGCGGGCGTGCTCGCGTTCCTGGTCCTGCTGTACGCGCTGTGCCGACTGGCCGGTTGGGGGAGCCGTCGGCAGTCCGGTGCCGCTGCCTTCGCGGCCGGCTTCCTGGTGTCCCTGCTCGGTCTGATCGGCTACCTGCCCGGCGGCAGCATCGTCTTCTCCGACGCCCTGATCAACTACGTCTTCCTGTTCGGTGCCATGGTCGCCCTCGGTGCCGCCGTGGTGCGCAGCGCCGTGTTCCACCAGGTGCGCGGCCCCGTTTTCCCCACCTCGGTGGTACCGAGCACGGGCGGTACCTCGTCCGGGCCCAGCGGCACAGCCGGGCCCGGATGAGGGACACGGGTCAGTTCCAGAACTGCAGCAGCAGCTTGCCGTGGAACATCATCCCGGGAACGGTCGGGTTCGGCAGGATCAGCTCGAACAGCGTGTAGATCAGCGTGTCGAAGAGGTCCCGCACCACGGGAAGCCACAGCACCGCGAACACACCGATCGAGAAGAACAGGCCGTTGACCTTGGCGAACGTCGTCCAGCGCGTGTCGCGGAACGCGGCCAGCACGTGGTAGCCGTCCAGGCCCGGGACCGGCAGCAGGTTGACCAGGGCGCTGGTGAGGTTGGCGAAGGCCAGGAACGCCATTGCGGAGATCGCCCAGTTCACGCTGTCCTGACCCACTGGCACGAGCAGCGTCACGGTCAGTGCCAGCGCGGCCGAGAGCAGTAGGCTGGCCAGCGGTCCGGCCAGCGCCACCATCACACGGCGGCCGGGGCCCGGAATGCGCTCCCAGTTCACGTACGTGGGCGGCCCGTTCAGGCCGAACCCGCCCAGCCCCAGGTACAGCACCGGTAGGACCAGGCCGCCGAAGGCCTCCCGGTAGGCGAACGGGTTGAAGCGCAGGTAACCACTGCCGCGCAGGGAACGGTCCCCGGCGAGGTAGGCCGCCAGGGCGTGCGCGAATTCGTGCACGGCCACCGACACGATCCACCCGAGCAGGATGAGCAGCGGCGGGATGAGCGGGGTGACCGCCGTCTCGTCGGTGGCCCAGTCCAGCTCCACGGCACGCCAAGACAGCCATCCCGCGAACCCGGCCAGGCCAAGGAGCAGCACGAACACCGGGCTCGGCGCGAAGTCCGCCCAGCTGGAAGCCTTGGCCGGGGCGCTGTCGCCCGCGTCGTCGTTCGCTTCGGGGTCGGCATCGCCGCTCCGTACGCCCTCCTCGGCGCCTTGGCCGGGGCTGTCCTCAGCGTCCTCGACCGCGCTTTCTTCGGGCCCGTCGCTCTGCCGCTTCGAGCGCTCCGCGCCGACCCCCGCCGCGTTCAGTGCGTCGTCGGGCATCTGCTCCCACGGGTCGGCGGCGCGTACCTCGTCACCGGACTCCGCTTCGGTGTCGGGACCGGGCACGTCGTCGGACTCCGCCTTCTGTGGCGGCTCGGGCGTGGGCATGATGCTCCTGCTGGTAGCGGGTGGTTCGCGCTCCAGGTTAGGCCCTGCCCTGCACCCCTTCGCAGCGGGTGCCGCACCGCGGAGTGGTCCCGGTTACGGCCTTTCCGCGGGTCCGGCCGCAGCTTCGCCGAGACCGGTGAACGGTCCTTCGGATGCGCGTGCCGGTGCACGCGCGATGTACGCCTAGACCACGGCGCGGGGCGCCACCGCGGACTTGTGCAGGCACGCCACCGCGAACCTCCGCCCGGGCGCGGTCAGCTCCCGGCGGCCGTCGCTGTCGTCCCCGGTGACCAGGCCGAGTGCCTCCAGCAGCCATCCCACCGCCATCACCATCGCGCGGACCTGGTCGGACGCGGCGTCCGCGGTGCGCCGGTGGGAGGCGGCGTGCCGACCGGCGGCCACCGGTGGTTCCACGGGGCGCCAGCCGGACTCGGTGAGCACCCGCTCGGCCGCCTCGGCGTCCGAGATCCCGCGCCGCGCGTGAGAACCCAGCCCCTGGGGTGAGCGGGCCAGCAGCATGCCCAGGAGGGTCTCCGCGGCCGCCTGTTCGATCCCGCCGGTCCGGCACAGGGTCTCCGTGGCCGCTTGCCACAGTGCTTCGGGATTCTCCCGCAGCTGCTGGCCGCGGCGGGTGAGTTCGAGCCGACGGCCGGAGCGGCGCACTGCCCGCATCGTCCGCAGCACCTGGTGGAGCGAGATGAGCTGGGTGGCGTCGGTCTCGCTGCGCGGTGGTTCGGGGCAGGTGGACCAGCCGAAGTCCTCACACATCTGCCGGACCACGCCGGGCGAGATGTAGCCGATCTGGGTGAGGGCGATGCCGTCGGCGGCCAGGTCCAGCAGGCGCTGCAGCGGAGCCATGGCGGAGACGGCGGTGCGCGGCACATCCGCCCCGGCGATGATCTGTCCTACCAACGGCCACAGTCGCTGCCGGTGCGGGTGGGCCGTGGAGGACATCCAGGCCCGCACCCGTTCCTCGCGGACACGGTCCAGGTGGCTGTGGCCGCGGTGGTCCGGCTGGGTGAGGAAGGACCGGGCGAACCGCTCCTGGGCGGGACGCCACCCGCGCTTGCCGGGCCGGATGTCGCCGAGGGAGATCGCCAGTTCGAGGGCGGCGGCGGTCTCTCTGCGGGCGTGCAGTTCGACGTCGCCTACGGCGGTGCCCCAGGTGAGTTCGGGCAGGTCAGGCGGCTCCACCCCGGACTCCCACATGAGTCGTTCGTACATGGCCAGGGCGGCTGTGTGATCTTTGTCATATAGGGCGAGCAGGGTGGCGGTCTCGTTGGCGGAGCACACCTGCGCGTAGCGGTAGAGCTGGAGGAGCTGGAAGAGGTGGCCGAGCGAGCGCACCGCGAAGAGCCGGTCCTCGGATGAGTTCTGGAAGCGCATGGGGAGCTCGTACCAGCAGAAGCGCTGTATGGCGTGTTGGTTGAGCCGCTGGATCTCCTGCTCGGGGGCGAGCGTGTCCAGGGCCAGACACGCCATGTCGGCGGCCCGCTCGTCCCGCCGGGCCAGTTCGGCGAGGGCGGACGCGACTGCCTCCCGCATAATGGGCGCCACCTCCCCGCGTACCTCGTGCCCGTCCGCCTGTTGAGACGGCCGGGCGCGGTGCTTCGTTGTCTGCCCGAGGGCACGGTTGGGGGAACGTGCCGGGGCTGAGCCTCTCCTACCCCGGAAGAGGCGAAGAATGCCTGCTTGCGGGCGCCGATGGGCACCCTCTAGTACCCGCTGTGCGGGCCGTGCTCTGTCAACTGCGGGGGCCCCTGCCGCGCCGACGAGGGGGAACGGGGGGGACGACACGGCTGGCGACGATGTCGGCTTCGGCGACCTCCACTGTGGAGTTGTCCCTACGACGTAGGCTGAGTACACCGTCGGCCCAGGACTCCACCACACCGATGATATCGGTGAAGGCGCCTTCGGGGAGGGAGATTCGTACGGTGACCCGCTTGCCGAGGTCCTCTGGGACGATCCTGTGGACCAGCTGTCCGCGCAAGTGCATGATTCCCGCCCCCGAGTGTGCGATGGGTGTTCTCCGACGCCATACTAGGAGTACGACATCTGTGCCAATTGCTTGAAGAGCCGGGAACACGGACGACGCCCGCACGTCGGACGGGTGGCCCGGGAGCTCTGAAGGTCCCCGCCTCCCCCGGGTAAGCGGGGGTGAGACAAGGAGTACGACGTGACCTACGTCATCGCGCAACCCTGTGTTGATGTGCTGGACAAGGGATGCATTGACGAGTGCCCCGTGGACTGCATCTACGAGGGCGACCGCATGCTCTATATCCACCCGGACGAGTGCGTTGACTGTGGTGCGTGTGAGCCGGTTTGCCCCGTCGAGGCCATCTACTACGAGGACGACCTGCCCGAGCAGTGGTCCGACTTCTACAAGGCCAATGTCGACTTCTTCGACGACATCGGCTCGCCCGGCGGCGCCTCCAAGGTCGGCAAGATCGATCGGGACCACCCGATCGTCGCCAAGCTGCCTCCGCAGGCTGAGTAGCGGCGGCCCGCCTCCGCATCCCCTTGGCGCAGAGTATGCGTGGGTGTGAGGCCAGCCAGAGTGTGAGTGTCGGGCCGACCTCCGAGCGGGGGTCGGCGCGACGCTGTTGTGTGCGGGTCCGCGCGGATCCCCGTAGAGGTAGCGACCAGGGTAGAGGTGGCGAAGAGGATGGAGAGTGCACCGATGGGTGAACGTCGACCGGTTACGGACCGGCTTCCGACCTTCCCGTGGGACCGGCTGACTCCGTACAAGAAGACGGCCGCGGCCCACCCCGACGGCATCGTCGACCTGTCCGTCGGCACACCCGTCGACCCGGTGCCCGCCAACCTCAGGAAGGCTCTCGCGGACGCGGCGGACTCACCCGGCTACCCGCTCACCTGGGGCACGCCCGAACTGCGTGCCTCGATCCAGGGCTGGCTGGAGCGCCGCCACGGCGTCCGTGTCGCCGACGGTGCGGTGCTGCCCACCGTGGGGTCCAAGGAGCTGGTGGCCTGGCTGCCGACCCTGCTGGGCCTGGGCGCGGGAGACACCGTCGTCCACCCCGAACTCGCCTACCCGACCTACGACGTGGGCGTGCGGATCGCCGGGGCCGCGCCGGTCGCCTCCGACGGCCTCACCTCCCTCGGCCCGGCCGACGTGAAGCTGGTGTGGGTGAACTCGCCCGGCAACCCGACCGGCCGCGTCCTCGGCGTGGACCACCTGCGCAAGGTCGTGGACTGGGCCCGTGAACGCGGCGCGATCGTCGCCTCCGACGAGTGCTACCTGGACCTCGGCTGGGACGGCACGGAACCGGTCTCGATCCTGCACCCGGACGTGTGCGGCGGCTCGCACGACAACCTGCTCGCCGTGCACTCGCTGTCCAAGCGCTCCAACCTCGCCGGATACCGGGCCGCCTTCGTCGCGGGTGACCCGGGCCTGATCTCCGAACTCCTGGCGGTGCGCAAGCACGCGGGGATGATCGTGCCCGCACCCGTCCAAGCGGCCATGAAGGCCGCCCTGGACGACGACGGGCACGCCGCGGAGCAGAAGGAGCGCTACCGGGCGCGCCGCAGCAAGCTCCGGGCCGCCTTCGAGGGCGCCGGGTGGACCATCGAGCACTCCGACGCGGGCCTGTACCTGTGGGCCAGCCACCCGGACCACGATTCCTGGGGCGCGGTGGGGACCCTCGCCGACCGCGGCATCCTGGTCGCTCCGGGTGCCTTCTACGGTCCCACCGGGGGTCGGCACGTCCGAGTGGCCTTCACCGCCACCGACGACCGGGTGGACACCGCGGCCAAGCGCCTCGCCGAGTAGCCGCTCAACGCCGGGGGAGCAGGGCACGCTGGACCTCGGGCCACTCCACGTGGTCCAGGTCGCCCCAGGGGAGGCCGGAGAGGTCTTCGAGGACCGCCCTCAGCGTCGCCAGGTCGTCATCGTCGACTACCTGATTCCCGCCGTCCCGGTGGTCCAGTACCAGTGCGGTCACGTACGTCCGCAGAGGGGACAGGCCCTCGTGCGCCGCCCTCCTCGCCTGGGCGTGCCACCGGGCGTCGTGGGGGAGCCAGCAGGCGATGACTTCGGTGGGCTCGGACATGTGGGTCACTCGTACAGGGGCTTTCCGCGGTTCTTGCACTTCTGTTCCACGCCACCGTTCCACGTGTTGCAGCAGGGGAAGCGCATGACCACCTCCGAGGCGGTCCTAGCACGGTATCGCGGTCAAGAACCCTCTGTGACGTGCACTGACCCACGCACAGAACCACGGGCAAACCACGGTTCCAAGGCCAGGGCCGGGCCGCCCGGCGCGCTCCGGCGGCGCCCCGCCGCTACTGCGGGACCACGCGCTACCGCAGCACCACGCGTCCCCCGGTGTCGTCGTCCACCTCGGACCACGCCTCAGCGCCGTCCAGCCCGTTGGAGGCCTGCCACTGCTGGCCGCCGTAGGTCACCGACGTCAGCCCGTACTCCTCGGCGTGCACCACGGACCACAGGGCCATCGCCCACCCCAGGTCACCGGTCTGCGGGGGGTCGTCCGAGGGCAGGGTAGCCGGATCGGTGCCGAACACCCTGGTCAGCTCGTCCAAGGCCCCCGCGGTGTCGGCGTCGCCGGCCTGGAATTCCGCCACATCGTCCGAAGCGAACCAGCAGGTGACCGCCGGTCCCTTCCGGCCGTTGAAGGTCTCGGCCATCCTGGCGGACAGGTCCTCGTGCTGGTCGTAGGCGAACCCGTGGGCACTGCGCTGGACCCGCTGGGCGGCCTCGTAGACCGGGAGCCCCTCCCAGCCGCCGACCTCCGCGAGTTCGTCGTAGAACGCTCTGCTGGAGACCACCGGGTCCAGGATTTCCTCCGGTTCCCCCCACTCCTGGGACGGACGCTGCTGGAAGAGGCCCAACGAATCCCGGTCGCCGTGCTGCACGTTGTAGAAGGTCGACTCCTGCCACACCGTCGCGTAGGCCACCGTCACCGCTTCTTCGGGCATGTCGCGGCTGAACGCCACGCCGCCCACGGTCGCCGCGTTCACCGCTTGGCTGACCTCCAGGTCGTAGCGGCCGTCCGACAGGCTCAGGCGGCAGCCCGGATCGGGCTCGTCCCTGGTGTCGAGCGGCTCGAACGTGGTGAGCACGTAGTACCCCCCGGCGACGAACAGGCCGCACGTGAAGGTCAGGACGAGGAGGATCTTGGCGAACGCGGAGAACTTCCTGCGCTTAGTGGGCACGGGCGAACCAAGGGTCGACGACAGATGGGGCACACGGGTTCTCGTCCTCGAACCGGCGTCCGCGAGACCGTGCACCGGGCGCGCCGGGGCGGGCGGAGTAGCCGTCCCTGGCGGGCCTCGGGCGAATTGTAGTCGGCCCGCGGCGCCATCACAGGGGGGTGCGGCGCGGCTCGGCGAAGGAGTGGCGAAACGCTCAGAACGGCGCGGGCGGGGCGCATGCCCGGCACCCCCGGGAAGCGACTAACGTTGGTGTACATGACCAGCTCGTACAAGAGTCCGCTGCCCGACCAGATCGACGAACTCTGGGAGCAGCGCTCCGAACTCACCCCCGGCCACACCGACGCGCGCGCGATCATCACCGGCGCCATCGACCAGATCGACGAGGGTAAGGCCCGTGTGGCCTTCGTCGACCCCGACACCAACGACGTGGTCGTCGACGAGCGCGCCAAGCGTTCCATCCTCCTCGGCTTCAAGGTCCTGGACATGCAGGAGTCGACGGTAGGGGACTTCTACTACCACGACCGCATGCCGCTGAAGACCCGCTTCGACGGTGTCCGCGTCGTCGCCGGCGCGATCGCCCGCTGGGGCTCCTACCTCGCACCGGGCGTCGTCCTCATGCCTTCCTTCACCAACATCGGCGCCTACGTCGGTTCCGGCACCATGGTGGACACCTGGGCCACCGTCGGTTCCTGCGCCCAGGTCGGCGAGAAGGTCCACCTGTCCGGCGGCGTCGGCGTCGGCGGCGTGCTCGAGCCGCCGCAGGCCTCCCCGGTCATCATCGAGGACGAGGCCTTCCTCGGTTCGCGCAGCATGGTGGTCGAGGGCGCCCGCGTGCGCAAGGGCGCCAAGCTCGGCGCGGGCACCATCCTCACCTCGTCCACGCGCGTCTTCGACGCCGAGACCGGCGAGGAACTGCCCCGCGGCGAGGCCCCGGCCTGGTCGGTGTGTGTCACCGCCAACCGCAACAAGAGCTTCCCCGGCGGCGAATTCGGCATGCCCGTCCTGCTGGTGCTCAAGCGCCTCGAAGAGGGCCAGGAGCACGACAAGCTCGCACTGAACGACCTGCTCCGCGAGCACGGCGTCAACGCATAGCAGCGGACGGCCCCGCGTTCGGGCCCGTTCGATCAGGGGCGCCCTTCCCACCGTGGGAGGGTGCCCCGCCTTCTGTTCTAAGGTGGCCACGTGTCGTGCGCACACCGAACGCGGCGGTGCGCCCGCACACCCCCACGCCAACGCACACCTCACTGAAACGGGGCGACAACATGCTGGACCTGACCTCGGACGTAGCGGACCTGACCGCTGCTCTCGTGGACACACGTTCCGAGAGCGGTGACGAGAAGGCCCTCGCCGACGCGGTCGAGAGCGCCCTGTCGGCCCTGCCCCACCTCACTGTCGCCAGGGACGGCGACGCCGTCGTCGCCCGCACCGACCTCGGTCGTGACCGGCGGGTCGTGATCGCCGGCCACCTCGACACCGTGCCGATCGTCGAGAACGTGCCCTCCCACGTGGACGGAGACCTCCTCTACGGCTGCGGCACCTCGGACATGAAGGCCGGGGTGGCGGTCCAGCTCAAACTGGCCGCGCTGGTCACCGAGCCGGTCCACGACGTCACCTACGTCTTCTACGACAACGAGGAGGTCGACGCCTCCCGCAACGGCCTCCGCCGCATGGCGCGCAACCACCCCGAATGGCTCTCCGGCGACTTCGCGATCCTCATGGAGCCCACCGACGGGGTGATCGAGGGCGGTTGCCAGGGAACCATGCGCGTGGACGTGAAGGCCTCCGGGAAGCGCGCGCACAGTGCGCGTTCCTGGCGGGGGGAGAACGCCATCCACAAGGCGGGCGCGATCCTGGACGTCCTGCGGGCCTACACGCCCAGGCAGCCGGAGGTGGAAGGGCTCACCTTCCACGAGGGCCTCAACGCGGTGTCCGTCGAAGGCGGTGTGGCCGGGAACGTCATCCCGGACGAGTGCGTGGTCCGGGTGAACTACCGGTACGCGCCCGACCACTCGCCCGCCGAGGCCGAGGCGCACCTGCGCGAGCTGTTCGCGGGGTTCGAGGTCACGGTGACCGACTCCGCGGCCCCGGCCCGCCCCGGCCTCGACGACCCGTCGGCCGCCGCCTTCGTCACCGCCGTGGGTGAGGGGGCGGCCCGTGCCAAGCTCGGCTGGACCGACGTCTCGCGCTTCTCCGAGCTGGGGGTGCCCGCGGTCAACTACGGTCCCGGTGACCCGATGCTCGCGCACACCCGTGACGAGTACGCCAAGATCCCGCAGATCCGTGAGGCGGAGGAGCGTATGGTCGCCTGGCTCACCGGTCGGCGCTGACCAGCGCTGACCAGACCGGGAGCAGTGCTGGCCCAGTGAACCCGCAACGGCCGCTACCGGCCACCGGCGCGTCACGCGTGGTTAAGGTACGGGGTTGCCCTGGACGGATAGCTTTACGGACATGACGGAAGACGAGAACGTGAGGAGCGCCGGGCCACTCACCTACCGTGGCCGCGCGATCCCCGACACCACCACCGACCAGCGGCTCCTCGACCGGCGGGGGCCCTCCGACTGGGTGCACACCGACCCTTGGCGGGTACTCCGGATCCAGTCGGAGTTCGTGGAGGGCTTCGGGCTGCTGTCCGAACTCCCTTCCGCGGTCAGTGTCTTCGGCTCGGCGCGGATCAAGCCCGGGACCGACTACTACGACCTGGGCGTCACGGTCGGGGCGAAGCTCGCCGAGGCCGGGTACGCCACCATCACGGGTGGCGGTCCCGGCATGATGGAGGCGGCCAACAAGGGTGCCCAGCAGGCGTCCGGCATGTCGGTCGGGCTCGGGATCGAGCTGCCGTTCGAGCAGTCGCTCAACTCCTACATCGACATGGGGATGACCTTCCGGTACTTCTTCGTCCGCAAAACGATGTTCGTGAAGTACTCGCAGGCGTTCGTCGTGCTGCCCGGCGGTCTCGGGACGCTGGACGAACTGTTCGAGGCGATCACCCTGGTCCAGACCAAGAAGATCACCCGCTTCCCCGTGGTGCTGGTGGGGACCGAGTTCTGGGGCGGCCTACGGGACTGGGTGGAGGCCAGCCTGCTCAAGCACGGCCTGATCGCGCAGAAGGACATGGAGCTCCTCCACGTCACCGACGACCCCGACGAAGCCGTGCGCATCATCCAGCAGGCGCACCTGCACATCGAGAACAAGTTCGAGCGGAACCAGCCCGGACCCTCCAGCTGAGCCACCGGCCGGACGCGGGGCCGCCCCGGTCAGGCGAGGCCCCTGCGGACGGCCGCGGGCGGGCGTTCACCGCGCACCGAAGCGACCATGTCCAGTGCTCGCCGGACCCGTTCCGGGTGCTCGGTGACGAACACCCGGGCGCCGGCCCAGGCGTACACAGCCGCGAGGGACACCTCCTCGGCCGCTGCCACCGGCACGGCGCCCACGATGCCGGGCGGTGCTGGGGGCAGGTCCTTGCGCGGATCCTGCCCTTCCACGCGGCCGCAGCGGACCAGGACGGTGCTTCCCGCCGAGGCGAGGTCCGCCACCCGCGCGGCGGGCGGCCGGTGCCCGGCGTCCACGGCCTCGGAGAGGAGTTCGGCGTCCCCGGCCTCCGACAGGAAGGGCTCGGCGGAGGCCGAGAGGGCGTCGGGGGCCAGGACCAGGAAGCGCGGTTTCGACACCCGTCGAGTGTCCCACGCCTGGGCACTCCCAGGGGTTGGGGACGTGTGGCACGATCGATGCCGTGCCTACCTTCATCATGATCCTGGTTGCCGCGGCCGCGCTCGCCGTGCTCGTCGGCGTGGTCTACGTCGTGCTCGGCAAGGGCGGGCAGCTCGCCCGGTTCGAGGCCGACCACCCGCCGCTGAACCTGCCCGAGGGGCGGCCCGTGGGCTCGCGGGATCTGAGCAATCTGCTGATTCCCCTGGCCATGTGGGGCTACCACGTGCGGGCGGTCGATGCGCTGCTGATCCGGCTCACCGCCACCCTGCGCGAGCGCGAGGAGAGGATCGAGGACCTGGAATGGCGTCTGGCCCGCATGGACCCGTCCTACGTCCCCCGGGGCACCGGTCCCCAGCCCGGCTCGTACCTGCCGGGTGACGACCAGGGAACCCCCGCAGAGGCATACGCGCCCGAGGAGGGTGCCGAGGCGACATCTCTCACCGGTAACGGCGTCGGCGCGGGCACCGGGGCCGACGTACCCTCCCATCAGGGCAACGACGCGACGGTCGGTGGCAGCGGGCATGATGACCAGTCCTGACGCCTGTTCCCCGGTATGCTTCGGGGCGGCCCTGGCTCCTTCGGTACGCGGGTGAAAGCCCGAGCAAGCCGCCAGTCCTATGTCGTGCATCACATCCGAACTGTCGTGCTAGGTCCGATGTGAAGCGTCCGGGTGCTCTATTCTCAGTCGCTGTACATGCGTACCCCCACTCCTCCGGAGCGGGGGACCGTTGGTGAGGATGGCGAGGATGGACACAGCAGCCGAACTCAGGTCCGGTGCCGAGGACGGCCCCGGGGACTCCTCCACCCCGGTGCGCCAGATGTCCTTGTGGCCGCCGCCCCGTTCGACGCGGCACAGTGGCAAGCGCCGCCGTCAGATCACCAAGGTGGTCGTGATCGCCTCGGTGCTCCTGCTGGTCGGCGGTGGTGCCGCCGCAGCCTGGACCTACCTGGACGGCTCCGGCGACGACCCGGTCACCGTCACGTCCGACCCCGGCGAGTTCGAGGGCGATTGGTCGGGACGGATGGAGCAGGTCAACACCGAGGGAGACCCCGTCGCCGCGTGGGATGCGCAGGTGCGGATCGATGAGGGCGCCGAGCGCGGCAGCACCGCGTGGACCACGTTCTCGTGCTCCGGAACGCTGGAACTGTCCGCGCGCGACGGTGACCGGCTGGTGTACGCCTACACGGAGACCTCCGACCCCGAGGACCGCTGTGTCGACGAGTCCGAGCTGACCCTGTGGCCCGGTACGGACGGCCAGGGGCTCAACGCGGAGTGGTCCTCCGTCACCGGGGAGGGAACCCGCATGGTTTCCACCGGAACCCTGGACTGAATCCGAGGCGGGCCGAAAGCCCCGGGTCGTATCCCCGGAGTCCCTGGCGGGAGCTCCGGAACGGGGCGAATTCTCCTCAGGGGATCCCCTGAGCGCACCGCGGGTGACTTCCTAGTTTGTTCCCCGGGCGGGTGGTGGAGGTCCGTTGGGGCCCTCTTGCCTCGCGCGGGTTTCGGTCAGGACCGATATAACCTTACTGACCGACGATTCCTCGTTGGTAGGCACTCACGGAGGCGGCCCGGCTGTCGCCTGGCGCACACGCAGGGGTCAACCTCCGAGATAATGGTCGAAGAGTGATTCGCGTCCCTTGAGTCCCACGGGCACGAGTCACGCGGAAGCCGGCCTGAGGCTCCGGAGCCGAGACGCCCCGCGGATCGGCGCCGGTGCTGTGGGTCGGCCCCCGTCACCCGCGAGGAACACCTAGAAAGGGGAATGGCATGGCGGCGATGAAGCCGAGGACCAGCGATGGGCCGATGGAGGTCACCAAGGAGGGTCGCGGCATCATCATGCGGGTCCCGCTCGAGGGCGGCGGCCGTCTGGTCGTGGAGCTCACGCCCGACGAGGCGACCGAACTGCGGGACGCGCTGCGGGGCGTCGTCGGATAGCTCAGCGGATCCCCGTTAGCTCGGTGAACACCCGATCCCCCACCTGGGCCGGAAAGCCCTGACGACCCCCGAGGTTGCACACCTCCCGAACGAGTGAACGATTGTGAGCGGCCTGTGCCATTCGCCACGGAGATCCACCCCGTACCGGGGACCCTCGCCGAAACCACCGCGGACCTGCAGGTCCTGCCCGTGTTCGCGGGAGAGGAAGGTCCGGAGCCGGCCGACGGGGTCACGGACAGCGGACTGACACAGGTCCTACCGTCACCGCTCTCGGATTTGTTCGCGCACTTTGCGCTCACCGGTAAGCCCGGTGAGCTCTCCCAGTTCCCGGTGTCCCGGGACGGGGGCCTGGTCCGCCTGGCCCTTCTCGGGGTCGGCTCGGGTAGCCCCGACGACCTCCGGAAGGCGGGCGCCGCCCTCTCCCGGGCCGCACGGGGCAAAGAGCGCGTCGCCCTCGCCTGGCCGGGCGGCGGAGGGGAGGCCGCCACGGCCTTCGCCGAGGGCGCGCTCCTCGCCTCCTACACCTTCACGCTCAAGACCGCCGAAACCCCCAAGGGGCAGCGCCCCGCGGCCGTCATCGACGTCGTAGGGGACACCGCGGAGCTCGCCTCCGCGCTCACCCTCGGCTCCGACCTGGCCGGTGCCACCGCTCTGGCCCGGGACCTGATCAACACCCCCTCGTTGACCAAGAATCCCGAGTGGATGGCCACGCGGGCCGACGAGGTGGCCGAGAGCGCCAAGCTCGCGCTGCGCGTCTGGGATGAGAACGACCTGGCGGAGCAGGGCTTCGGCGCCATCCTCGGTGTCGGCCAGGGCTCGTCGCGTCCGCCCCGCTTGGTCCAGCTGTCGTACACCCCGGAGAATCCCACCGGGCACGTGGTGCTGGTCGGTAAGGGCATCACCTTCGACACCGGCGGGCTTTCGCTCAAGCCCAACGACAACATGTCGCTGATGAAGACCGACATGAGCGGCTCGGCGATCGTGCTGGCCGTGCTCTCCGCACTGGCCTCCGTGGGTGCCGGCGTCCGCGTCACGGGCCTGCTCGCCCTGGCGGAGAACGCCTTCGCGGGTGACTCCACCCGGATCGGCGACGTGCTCACCACGTACACGGGCAAGACCGTGGAGGTACTCAACTCCGACGCCGAGGGACGCCTGGTCCTGGCCGACGCCATGGGCTATGCGAGCACCGAGCTCGCGCCGGACGTCCTGGTCGACGTCGCCACGCTCACCGGCGCCGCCAAAGTGGCGCTGGGCACCGGGATCGGCGCGCTCTACAGCAACGACGACGCGCTCTCCAAGGAATTGGAATCCGCTGGCCGTGACTCCGGTGAACCGCTGTGGCGGATGCCGCTCACCGAGGAGTACGCGCCCACCACCGAGTCCCGCGTGGCGGATCTGGCCAACATCGGTACCCGGGGCGGCGACTTCGGCCCCGCCGGTGCCACCGACGCGGCGCTCTTCCTCCGCGAGTTCACCGGCGGCCTGCCGTGGGCCCACCTCGATATCGCGGGCCCCGGCCGCTCGATGAAGGAGAGCGGGGTGCTGAGCAAGGGCGGCACGGCCTTCGCCACCCGCACCCTGCTGCGCTGGCTCGCTGACAGGTAGCTGAGAGGGAGCGGTGCAGAGGGCCCCGAGCGAGGGCTCGGGGCCGGACAGCGGAGGGCCTCCCTACGGGCGGATCGCCGCCAGGAGGCCCTCCCCCACGGGGGCCAGCAGCGGGATGAACGTCTCGTCGTCCCGCATCCGCTGCATGACCTCCCGCACCGCGACCTCGGCCGGACCCGGCACCCGTAGCGGCCCGTCCGGCTCGCCGGGTGCCGTCATCACGTTGTTGAACACCACGACCCCGCCCGGGCGCAGAAGCCGCAGCGCTTCCTCCAGGTACGCGGGGTAGGAGATCTGGTCGGCGTCGACAGAGACCATGTCGTAGCCGCCGTCGGTGAGTCTGGGAAGCACCTCCAGCGCGGTGCCGCGGATCAGCCTGGCCCGGCCCGCGCCGAAACCGGCCCTCGCGAAGGCCGAGCGCGCGTAGTCCTGGTAGGCGGCGTTGACGTCCACCGTCGTGAGAATCCCCTCTGGGGACATACCCCGCAGCAGCCAGATTCCCGACGTGCCGCACCCGGTGCCGACCTCCACCACCGACCTGGCCCCTATCGCGGCCGTGAGGAACCGCAGGGCGGCCCCTGTCGCCGCGTCCACCGGGGGAGCCGCGGAGCGGACCCCCGCGTCGTAGGCTTCCGCCAGAGGACCGTCGCCCATGGCGTTCTCCTCGAACCGAGCCTGCTCGGTCCGGACCCACGCGGTCCGGGCGACGCTCTCTTCTGCGCTGATGACGGCCTCCATGACCTGCTGAATATCCTGGGAGGGAGCTCTGACCGGCGGGTCGTCACTCACCGTGGAATGATGGTCGCGGCCAGGCAGTCTCCCTGGTCAAAAGAGTAGCCTGAACCGGTCCGAACTCCGAGTGTGGCGACGGGAACTTAATCGGCGTTCCCCGACGTTGAAACGGGATGAACGTACGTTGACTGCCACGAAGCAAACTCCCCCCAACCAGCCCTCGTGTGGTGCGTCAACGGGATGAAGGGAGCTGCGGTGCCAGAGACTGGCCCTGCCGTCGAGTTCGAGGCATGGGAACCCCCGAGCTGGGAAGAGGTCGTGCGGGTTCACTCGCCGCGTGTCTACCGGTTGGCCTACCGACTCGCCGGCAACAAGCACGACGCCGAGGACCTCACCCAAGAGGTCTTCATCCGGGTGTTCCGCTCCCTCGCCAACTACACTCCCGGAACCTTCGAGGGGTGGCTGCACCGCATCACCACCAACCTCTTCCTCGACATGGCTCGGCGCAAGGCCCGCATCCGCTTCGAGGGGCTGGCCGACAACGCCGACGAACGGCTGGAGGGGCGCGAGCCCTCACCCGCCCAGCGCTACGACGACCGGCACTTCGACGCCGACATCCAGGGGGCGCTGGACGCACTACCCGCCGAGTTTCGCGCGCCGGTGGTGCTGTGCGATATCGAGGGGCTCTCCTACGAGGAGATCGCGGCCACGCTCGACGTCAAACTCGGCACTGTCCGCAGCCGCATCCACCGGGGCCGCGCCCAGCTGCGCCGGGCACTGGAGCACCGGCGGTCACTCGCCGCCGAGCACGGCACACGTGCTGCCGAGGCCAGTACACCGGGCGGCGGAGCGAACGTGACCAAGGAGGCGGAGTGAGCATGGACCACCTCGGAGAGCGCCTCTCGGCGCTCATCGACGGGGAACTGGGCGCCGCCGAACACGAGCGCGCCCTCATCCATCTGGCCAAGTGCGAGTCCTGCCGGTTCGAGGCCGACATGACCCGCAGGCTCAAGCGCCGCCTCACCGGGCTCGGTGAACCCGAACCCGACATGGACTTCATGGGACGCCTGATGTCCCAGCCCGGACTGGGCGCGACCCGTGATCGGGGTGATCGCGGCCCGTCGGACCCGCCGCCGTCCAGCCCTTTCGGGTCCAGCCCGCCACTGGGGTCCTCCCGCCCCCTCGGCGGCTTCCCGGGCGGCGGGCCGCTGTCGGCCACCGAGATCGGCGGACCGACGCCGCCCCGCGAGCAGCCGCGCACCAGGACGCAAGGCCCCGTCCGGCAGCGTACCGAGGGTCCGAGCGTCGCCGACCGGGTCTCCGGCCTGCTGCCGAACTTCTCCGGTGGGCGTTACGCGGTCGCGGGCCTCGCGGTGACGACGGCGCTCCTGGGAAGCGCCTTCATCGCCGGCGGTGACGCCGAGGACGCTCCCGTGGTGGAACCCCGGCTGTCCGACTACGCCGTCGACCATGCGGTGAGTAGCCGTCAGATCCCCGTGGTCGACCCCCCGATCGACCCGCTGCCCGTCGTGGACGAGGGCCCCTCTGACACGACCGAAACGACCCGGTGAGGTCTGGGGAACCCTCTTCCGGTGCGAGGTCCGGGCCCGCGAACGTCATCACCATCACTCTGCTGTGCGTGCTCCTGCTGACCGGCGGGGTCCACCCTGAGGCGGCCTCGATCCAGGCAGAAGGCGAGGACCACGGCATGCCCGTGCTGCAGCGTGCCGCGGGGGCTGACGGCAGGGTGGCCTACACCGCGGTCCGCGAAGTGGAGGGATCCGGTCAGGACCGTGTCGACGTCAGCGTGGTCAACCGACCGGGCCAGGGCATGGCCATGTCGCCCCCGGGAGAGGACGAGCGCGCATTCGTGGTGCTCTCCTCCACCGCCCTGGAGTCCTTGGACGAACGCCTGTTGGACATGCTCGCGGACACCTACAACGTGGTGGACGCGGGCATCGACGAACTCGACGGCCGCCCGGCTCACCTGGTCGAGGCAGTGCGTGCGGACTCCACCGTGGCCGGAAGATTCTGGGTGGACACCGATACCGACCTGCTCCTCGGCCGCACGGTGTACGACCGGGCGGAGGAACCCGCGTTCAGCAGCCGGCTCACCGACCTGCGCTTCAGTGACCGGGACTGGCCGGAGGAGGCCCATGGGGACTCGCCCTGGGGCGACGCGCTGAGCCGCGCCGAGCGGGACGGGCTGCGCGATGCCGGATGGGCGGTACCCGAACACCTGACCTGGGACCTGCGGCTGGTCGACGCCCGGTCCAAGAACTACGAGGACGAACGTGTCGTACATGCCGTCTATTCGGACGGTCTGTCCCAGGTGTCGGTCTTTACGCAACGTGGCAAGCTGGGAACCGGCCATCTCTCCACACTTCGTAACGGATACACCGGAACCGGGACGGGGGTAGATGGCGTCACAACTGAGCACGACACGATCTTCGGCGGAGACGTGGGCCAGTACCAGAGTGTGTGGCAGGCGAACGGGTTCGTCTACACGGTCCTGGCCGACGCCCCCGCGGACCTGGCATCCTCGGCGGTCGTCGCGTTGCCGGGGCCCGACGGCTCCGGTTTCTGGGCCAGGGTGCAGCGGGGCCTGTCCAGGCTGGGTCCCCTGTAGGAGGTCCGGCCGGCCGACGGAACGTGTGCGGAGCCGAAAGCCAAGCGAAACACGGAGCAGGTCTTGAGTCAGGACAACGGCCGTTCGGAACCCTCGGAGGGCGGGGGACCGCCCCCTTCGAACGGCGGAGTACCTCAGCGCGGTGTGCCGGACACACCCGCCCCGGGTCAGGCACCTGCGGAACCACCTCAGCGGCCCCCCGGGGGGTGGATGCCCCCACCCGGGCACGCGAACCAGCATCCCCCGCCGCCACCGAACCGCCCCGTGAACCAGGGCGCCCCAGGTGCCCCCACCGGCAGCGGACCGCCCGCCCAACCCGCCCAGCAGGGCGCGCACGGCCACTTCGCCGCGCCGCCCACGCCCCCGGCCCAGTACGCCCCGCCCGCCCAGGAACCGCGGCCCCGCAAGCGCGGTATCCCCGTCTGGATGGCGTTGACCGGGATGCTCGTCGTGGCCCTCATCGCGGGCGGCGCGGGAGGGATCTCCGGAAGCCTGATCGACCCCTTCGGCACTCAGCCGGTACCCGAGGAAGAGGACGCGCCGGACATCAACGAACCGCCGCCCGAGGAGCCCGAGCGCGACCCGGAGAGCATCGCGGGCGTCGCCCAGCGGGTCAGCCCGAGCGTGGTCTCCCTGAGTAGTGCCAACCGGCTCCTCGAAGCGAGCGGTTCGGGCTTCGTCATCGAGGGCGACTACGTGGTCACCAACGACCACGTGTCCACGCCCCTCGAGGAAGAGGGCGAGGGCATCGTCGTCGAGTACAGCGACGGCAGCAGCACCGACGCCACGGTGGTGGGCTCCGACCCCAGCTCCGACCTGGCCGTACTCGAGCTTGAGGAGCCCAGCGACGTCGAGCCGCTGGAGTTCGGTGACTCCGGCGACGCCATCGTCGGCGACGAGGTCATCGCGATCGGTGCGCCCCTGGGCCTGGCCGGAACGGTCACCCAAGGCATCATCAGTGCCCTGGACCGGCCGGTCAGCTCGGACGAGGGCGAGAGCCAGTTCTTCGCCATCCAGACCGACGCCGCGATCAACCCCGGTAATTCAGGGGGTCCCCTCGTCAACGTCCAGGGCCGGGTCATCGGGGTGAACTCGATGATCATCACCATGGGCGGCGGCCTCATGGGGGAGCAGCCGAGCGGCAGCATCGGACTCGGCTTCGCGATCCCCGCCACGGAGGCCGAGGAGGTCATCGGCGGGATGATCGACGACGGCGACACCACCTACGCGGACCTCGGCATCTCCTACGACACGGACAGCAACGTCATGGGTGCCGTCATCGGGGATGAGCCGGACGCGGTCGAAACGGGCGGACCGGCCGACGATGCGGGGCTGGAACCGGGCGACGTGATCGTGTCCTTCGACGGTCGCCGGGTCAACTCCCACGGCGAACTCCAAGCCATGGTGCGCAACCATTCCCCGAACGACCAGGTCGAGCTCGAATACGAGCGGGACGGCGACCGGGAAACCGTCACCGTCACCCTCGGTCCGACCGAGGACTGACCGGCCCGCCGACACCGTACCGGCCCGCCGCCCCGGTGCTGGGGCAGAGAACACGACGGCCCCCGAGTCCAGGACTCGGGGGCCGTACGCGTGTCTTCCAGTCGGACCGCTGAAGGCGTTTCCGGCGGTCAGCGACCGGCGGGGGAGATCCCCAGCTGCATACCGGCGAGCCCGCGCGGCTTGTCGACCAGCTTCTCGGCGACCGAGGTGATCACCTTGCTGGCTTCGGTGTCGGGGTTGGTCAGGACCAGGGGCTGACCCTCGTCGCTGCCCTCGCGCAGACGGGTGTCGAGCGGCACCTCACCCAGGAGCGGAATCTCGGCGCCGAGGGTCTTGGTCAGGGCCTCGGCAACGGTCTTGCCGCCGCCCTGCCCGAAGAGGTGGACGGGCTCGCCGCCCCCCTCCGGCTGGTAGTACGACATGTTCTCGATGACGCCAGCGATGCGCTGGTGCGTCTGGGCGGTGATGGCGCCCGCGCGCTCGGCGACCTCGGCGGCGGCCTGCTGCGGCGTGGTGACGATGAGCAGCTCGGCGCCGGGAAGCATCTGTGCGACGGAGATCGCGATGTCACCCGTGCCCGGGGGCAGGTCCATCAACAGGACGTCCAGGTCACCCCAGAAGACGTCGGAGAGGAACTGCTGGAGTGCGCGGTGCAGCATCGGGCCGCGCCACACGACGGGTTGGTTGCCCTCGGTGAACATGCCCACCGAGATGACCTTGATGCCGTGTGCGGTCGGGGGGAGGATCATGTCCTCCACCTTGGTGGGGAAGTCGGAAGCGCCCAGCATGCGCGGAACCGAGTGGCCGTAGATGTCGGCGTCGACGACGCCCACCTTGTGGCCCTCGGCCGCCAGCGAGGCAGCGAGGTTGACGGTGACGGAGGACTTGCCGACGCCGCCCTTGCCCGAGGCGACGGCATAGACCTTGGTGAGCGAGTTCGGCTTGGCGAAGGGGATCTCCTTCTCCGCCTGGCCGCCGCGCAGCTTGGTCTGCAGCTCCTTGCGCTGCTCATCGCTCATCACGTCGAGCTCGACGGTGACCTTGGTGACGCCGGCGACCTTGGTCACCGCGTTGGTGACGTCGCTCTCGATACGGCCCTTCATCGGGCAACCGGCGACCGTGAGGTAGATGCCGACGTGCACGGAACCGTCATCGGCGATATCGACGCCCTTGAGCATCCCGAGGTCGGTGATGGGACGGTGGATCTCCGGGTCCTGCACCGTGGCCAGGGCTTCTTGAACCAGCTCTGTGGTTGGTGTGGAAGACATGTACCCAATCGTAGGTCAGCGGAACGGGGACTTGGCCTGTGGTGTAGTTCCCAGGTCCACCCTGTTCAACAGAGGGCGCACGGCTCGCTATTCCGGTGGGGACGGGGTTGCGGGAGCGCCCGATTCGCACGGTGATCAGGTGATAACGGCGCGGCCTTAACGCCGGCGATACATGGCCGGATAGTAGTCTCAGCGCACGATGGGAAATCTGCCGCGACCGCCTGGTTCGTCCTGGCCCGCCGAGCCTGAAGGGCCGGAGGGGCAGGCTTCTGGTGGCCAAACCCAGGAGCAGACCTGGGCCTGGCCGCCCGGCAACGGGCGGCAGACCCCGCCAGGCGGGCACCCGGCGCTGACCCCCGACCCTTCGGTCTGGGCCTGGCCGCCGCCGCGCCCGGTGCGCTCCAACAAGTTCGCCTGCGCGGAGCTGCCCGAGGGTGAGTCCTATCACAGGCTGGCCCGCACCCCGCTGTTCCGGTGGTGGATCCCGCCCCTGGCGGTCCTGGTCTTCGCGGTCCTGCTGTTCTTCCTGTGGGTCGGTATCGCCGTGGCGATGACGATCGTCGCGATCCTCGGCGGCGGGGGACTGGCGCCGGACTCCATCCGGGTGAGTGAGATCGTCGGCCTCGGGTTCGGGCTGTCGGCCACGGCGCTCCTCCTGCCCATCGCGTTCTTCGTCGCCCGCGTCGTGCAGTGGCGCCGGGCGGGTTCGCTCATCTCGGTCACCGGCCGGATGCGCTGGCGCTGGCTGGCCCGGTGCGTGTTCGGTGCCGCGGTCCCCGTCACAGTGGGCGCGGCTCTGCTCCTGTTCCTCGCCGACGGCTCCCTCTCAGGCGCGACGGAGGAGGGAAACTACGGCGGGACCGAGGTCCTGGCCGCGGCGCTCCTGGTGATCGTGATGATGGTGCCGTTCCAGTCCGCGGCCGAGGAGATCACCATGCGCGGGCTGGTCATGCAGCTCGTGGGGTCGCTCGGCTCGCGCTCCGGCGACAGCGCCTTCTCACGGGTCATGCGCTCCCAGTGGCCCGCGGTCCTGGCCGGCGGCACGCTGTTCGCGGCACTGTACGCGGCCACCCATCCGGGTCACCTGTGGACCACGGCCTCCCTGGCCGTCTTCGGTCTGAGCATGGCCTGGCTGACCTGGCGTACCGGCGGCCTGGAGGCCGCGATCGGCCTGCACCTCACCAACAGCCTGGTCCAGTTCTCCCTGTACGCCTCGGACGGCCGCCTGTCCGAGATCGGCACCGGGGTGGTCGTCGGCGCGGGACTCCCGATGGGGACCAACACGCCGCAGACCCTGGCCCTCACCGTTGTCCAGGTCGGCCTGTATCTACTTCTGGTCGCCGGTTTCGCCCGCAAGGGGAGTGTCAGCCGCGTCAGCGCCACCGTCCAGGTCTGAGCGGTGCTCCGAAGGCTCCGGCTCGGCGGGGAACACCCAGGTGCGGTAGGCGAAGAACCGGAACAGGGTCCCCAGGCCCACACCCACGACGTTGCCGGCGATGTTCTGTGCCAGCGGGCCGTCGAGCCCGAGCACGTACAGGGAGAAGGCCTGGCAGCCCAGCTGGATGAGCAGACCGATGCCGTTCATCACCAGGAACAGGAAGGTCTCCCTGCCGTAGCCGGTGCGGGCCCGGTCGGCGAAGGTCCAGAAGCGGTTGCCCACGAAGGCCACCGTGATCGCGCACACCGTGCCGAGCACCTGCCCGGCCAGGACCTGCGCGCCGCTGGCCCACAGCAGGTTGGTCACGGCCAACTGCACGACGTAGGCCACGGCACCTACGGAACCGAACTTGCCCACCTCGGCGGCGAGCTTGGCCAACCTGGGGTGACGGTCGAGGAACTGACGCACGGTCTACGTCTCCAGTCCTGTGGGGGGATTCGCGTTCGCGGGGAGTGGGCCCTTCTGGCCCGTCACCCGCACGCTCTAGACTCTAACCGGGGCTGCGAGAGACACCCCGGCCGCGGGTCCCGAGCCGAACGGCCAGGTTTCGCCGTGCGCGGGGCCGCCCCGCATCCGCGGTTGACGAGCATTGAGTTGAGGAACTGTGAGCGAGCGTAACCGCATCGTCCCCCGAGTAGGAATGGTGGGCGGAGGCCAGCTCTCCCGGATGACGCACCAGGCGGGCATCGGCCTGGGGGTGGACTTCTCGGTGCTGGCCGCCGATCCCGCGGACAGCGCGGCCCTGGTCTGCGGTGACGTCGCCCTGGGCGACGACCGCGGCCTCGACGACGTTCTGGCCTTCGCCAAGGCCCACGACGTGGTCACCTTCGACCACGAGCACGTACCCGAACCCGTCCTGCGGGCCGTGGAGGAGGCGGGCGGGCTGCTGCGCCCCGGCCGCGACGCCCTCCGCTTCGCCCAGGACAAGCTGCGCATGCGCACCCGCATGGCCGAGCTCGACGCCCCGTCGCCGCGCTGGCGGGCCGTCACCACGCTCGACCACGTCACGGACTTCGCCGAGGAGGCCGGATGGCCGGTCGTGCTCAAGGCCGCCCGCGGCGGCTACGACGGCAAGGGCGTGTGGGTCGTGGGCGGGGCTGAGGAGGCCCGCGAGGTCGTGGACCGCGCCGCCGCAGAGGAGGTGCCGCTGCTGGTGGAGGAGAAGGTCGCCTTCAGCCGCGAACTCGCCGTGCAGGTGGCCCGGTCCCCGCACGGCCAGGTGGCGGTCTACCCGATGGTGGAGACGGTGCAGCGCGGCGGGATCTGCCACGAGGTGATCGCGCCCGCGCCGGACCTGTCCGAGGAGAAGGCGCTCCGCGCCCAGCAGCTGGCCATCGAGATCGCCCAGGCCCTCGACGTCACCGGGGTGCTGGCCGTGGAGCTGTTCGAGACCGAAGGCGACGTGGTCGTCAACGAGTTGGCCATGCGACCGCACAACTCCGGGCACTGGAGCATCGAGGGCGCCCGCACCTCCCAGTTCGAGCAGCACCTGCGCGCGGTCCTGAACCTGCCCCTGGGTTCGCCGCGCACCAACGCCCCCTCCACCGTCATGGCCAACCTGCTGGGCGGGGACGACCCCGACGTCTACCGCCGCTACCTGCATGTCATGGCCAAGGACCCCGAGGTGAAGGTGCACTTCTACGGCAAGGCCGTGCGGCCGGGCCGCAAGATCGGGCACGTCACTGTCATGGGCGACGACTACCGGGACCTCCTGGAGCGCGCCCGCGATGCCGCCAGCTACCTGCGAGGAGACTGCAAGTGACCGACAACAAGCCCGTGGTGGGCATCGTGATGGGGTCCGACTCCGACTGGCCGGTGATGCGCGAGGCGGCCGAGGCGCTGCGGGAGTTCGGTGTCCCGTTCGAGGCCGACGTGGTCTCCGCGCACCGCATGCCGCACGAGATGGTCTCCTACGGTGCCGAGGCGGCAGGCCGCGGCCTGAAGGCGATCATCGCCGGGGCGGGGGGTGCGGCCCATCTGCCGGGGATGCTGGCCTCGGTCACCACCCTGCCGGTGATCGGCGTGCCCGTGCCGCTCAAGTACCTGGACGGGATGGATTCGCTGCTGTCCATCGTGCAGATGCCCGCGGGCGTCCCGGTGGCCACCGTGGCGGTGGGCGCGGCCCGCAACGCGGGGTTGCTGGCGGTGCGGCAGCTGGCCGCGCACGACCCGGTGCTGGCGGAGAAGTTGGCCAAGTTCCAGGACGAGCTCAAGGCGCAGGCCCACGCCAAGGGCGAGCGCCTGCGCCGCGAGGTGTCGGACAGCGGTTCGACCATGGGTTTCGGCCGCTAGGGCATGTGCGGCGGGCACGTACCCTGCTGCGCGTCGCCCCAGCGGCACTGTCACTGCGCATCTGTCAGTCGACAGCCGAACCCGGGCGGGCCCCGCTGTGCGATGCTGCCGAGCTTGCGAGGCAGTGCACAGTAGGGGAACTCCTTCTTCGGCCTTGTGCAGGCACCACTGGATACGCCCGCCCGTCGCCCGCCACCACCCTCAACGGACGCCTGCGGCGCAGTACCCGCCTGTTCGTCGCCCGCCACCACCCTCAACGGACGCCTGCGGCGCAGTGACCCCTTCGCGACGGGCAGCATCCACCGAACACGCCCTAGGCAGGGCCCTGCGACAGCAGGCCGCGCAGGCCGTCCATGGCCTGGTCGACGGTGGGCAGGGCCTGGGGGTCGATGAGGTACTGCAGCACGTACCCGGTGACGACGTTGTAGACCATCGACCCCAGTCCTGCGGCCGTGCTGGGGTCGACCTGCTCGGAGGGTACACCGAGGACGAGCGCGGCCATCTCTCGGCGGCCTTCCCGCATCCCTTGCTCGAGCGCCGCGCGGATGCCCTCGTCGAACTGGGCCTGGGCGTAGGCCTGGACGCTCGCCACCATGAGGTCCCGCTGTTCGGGGAGGGTCTCGAACAGCCCGGAGATCAGGATGCGGGCCCGCTCCTCGGGGCTGTCGGCATCGGCCTCCCGTACGGCCTTCTCGAAGAGGTCGCCCCAGTCGCTGGTCGCCTCGATCACCGCGGTGTTCATGAGCTGGTCCTTGGATCCGAAGTGGTATCCGATGGACGCTAGGTGCGCCCCTGACGCGGTGGCGATGTCCCGGGCGGTGGTCTTGCTGTAGCCCTTCTCGACCAGGCACTTCTTGGCGCCTGCCAGCAGGTCCTCACGTTGGCTCATGGCACCCACCCTAGCATTTTGACGTACGTACATATTGACGGTCGAGTTGTACGGACGTACGATCGCAATCATGCGCACAACAACACCATCCGGACCCGCCACCGCCCGAACCTGGGCAGGGCTGGTCGTCCTCGTCATCCCTGCGCTGCTGGTCTCCATGGACCTGTCGGTACTCTTCGTCGCCGCACCCGCGATCTCCGAGAACCTCCAACCCAGTGCCACTCAGTGGCTCTGGATGATGGACGTCTACGGCTTCGTGCTCGCCGGGCTTCTGCTCACCATGGGCGCGCTCGGCGACCGGATCGGCCGCAGGCGGCTGCTCCTGATCGGGGCGGTGCTCTTCGGGGCCGCCTCCGCGCTCCTGGCCTTCGCACCCACCTCGGAACTCTTCATCGCGGGCCGCGCACTACTCGGCCTCGCCGGGGCCAGCCTGGCCCCCTCCACGCTCTCCCTCATCCGCGGCATGTTCACCGACCCCCGCCAGCGCGGGAAGGCCGTGGGTGCTTGGACGGTCGCCTTCACCGGCGGTGCCGTGGCCGGACCGGTCATCGGCGGTGTCCTGCTGGAGTTCTTCTGGTGGGGGTCGGTCTTCCTGATCAACCTGCCGTTCATGCTCCTGCTGCTGGCCGCGGCGCCCTTCCTCGTCCCCGAGTCCCGGAACCCGCGGGTATCAGGCTTCGACCTGCCCGGGGCTGCCCTGTCCCTGGTGGCGGTCCTCGGCCTCGTCTACGCCGCCAAGAGCCTGGTCGAACACGGCGCG
Organism: Nocardiopsis nanhaiensis; assembly: GCF_054778635.1. Taxonomy (NCBI): domain Bacteria; kingdom Bacillati; phylum Actinomycetota; class Actinomycetes; order Streptosporangiales; family Nocardiopsidaceae; genus Nocardiopsis; species Nocardiopsis nanhaiensis. The sequence continues at coordinate 10,857 of NZ_BAAGZJ010000025.1, read as the reverse complement.
GACCTCCAGAGCATGTCCGCGCTCGTGCTCGGCGCGGCCTTCCTGGCGCTGTTCGTCGTCCGTCAGAGAAGGGCCGCGGACCCGCTCATCGACGTGTCGCTCTTCACCAGGCCCGCTTTCACGGCCGCCGTCAGCGGCAACACCGTGGTCGCCTTCGCTGTCGCCGGGATGGGCCTGCTGACCTTCACCTTCTTGCAAAGCGTCCACGGCCTGAGCCCGCTGCACGCCGCGCTTTGGGCACTGCCCACGTTCTTCGGCACCGTGCTCGGCGCCGTAGCGGCCAGTCTGGCCGCCGCGCGCGTCCGACCGGCCTTCCTCATGGGCGGAGGCCTCCTGGCCGGGGCCGCCGGGTTCACCGTCGTGGGCATGGTCGGGATGGAGACATCCCTGCCGGTGTTCATCGGCGGCTACACCGTCATCACCTTGGGCGTGGGGGCCGTCGCGACCCTCGCCAACACCCTGGTGCTGGCCACCGCGCCGCCCGAACGCGCCGGAGCTGCCGCGGGGATCTCCGAAACCAGCACCGAGTTCGGCGCCGCCCTGGGCATCGCCGTCCTCGGGACGGTCTCCGCTACCGTCTACCGGTCCGGCATGGCGGGCACCGAGGCGGGACCGGCGGCCGCCGAGACCGTCACCGGGGCGGTTGCGACCGCCCCCCACCTGCCCGGGCCGGAGGCCGCGGCCCTTCTCGACTCCGCGTTCGCCGCCTACACCTCCGGCCTCAACACCGCCGCCCTGACCGGCGCGGCCGTACTCACCGCACTGGCCGTCCTGATGCTGGTGGCCCTGTGCCGCCTCCCCGCCGGGATCGAAGCGCCGGAGCACGGCAATTCCGATGCGGAGGAACCCCCAGGCGAAGTACCGTCCCGCGTATGACGGAAGAGGTGCTCCAAGATGGCCCGGACGGCCGCCGGGTGGTCCGCGTCGGCGACACGGTCCGGCGCCCGCCGTACCCCTGGACAGCAGCCGTGCACGAGCTTCTGGAACACCTGAACGCGGTCGGTTTCACGGCTGCCCCGCGTCCCCTCGGTTGGGACGGGCAGGGGAGGGAGGTCCTGGAATACAGGGCGGGGGCTTCCGGCCCCGACGGTTGGGCTCCGGTGGTCACCGGCGAGGGACTGGCTGCCTTCGCCCGACTCCTCCGAGACCTGCACGACGCCACCGCCGAGTTCACGCCCGAGTCCGGTGGGCCGTGGGTCGCGCACTTCGGGACGCTCCCCAAAGGCCGGGTCGTCTGCCACGGCGACTACGGACCCTGGAACGCCGTCTGGAAAGGGAACGTCCCGGTGGGCCTGCTGGACTGGGACCACACCCACCTTGGTGACCGGATGGATGATGTCGCCTACGCGCTGGAGTACGCGGCGCCCTTCCGTGACGACCGCACTTGCGTGCGCTGGCTGCGGTATCCCGAGCCGCCCGATCGCGCCGCACGCCTGGCCCGGTTCTGTTCCGCCTATGGACTTACCTCGACTGACGGGATCGTCGACGCGGTCATCAGGCGCCAGCGGGCCACCGTCGACCTGGTCCGGCGCTTGGCCGACGAGGGTGTCCAGCCCCAAGCGGAGTGGGTCCGACAAGGGCGCCTGGCCGAGTTGGACGCACGAACCGACTGGAGCCTTGCCCATCGCGGCCTTTTCGAAGACGGTGCCTAGCCGTACTTCGCTGGTTCGGGTTGGGACAGGGCGAGGCGGGTTCGCCCGTGGGGGTGTTGGTCTTGTGCGGGTGGTTTCCCCGTTTCCTGCCGCCCGATGGTGGCCGTCTCCGCTGCGCGCCTCAAGGTCGTCGCCATCGAGCGCTTCGCGCGTCAGTGGCGCTCCACCTTGACCCGCTTCGCTGCGACGGCGGGTGGGCGTCTATCAGGAAACGGGGGAAGTGTGGTCGGGGTAGCGATGGGCCCGGAGTGCCCGGAGGGCCCAACGGCACAAGCACGGCCTGGCGGCCGTCAGCTGCCACTCCGCCGGAGCGTTGACGGGTGGGGTGTCGCGGCCGGTCATGGTGTGTGGCGGACCCCTCGGCCTTCGTCCGGGGGCCGATGCCTGCCCTGCGCCGGAGCGTTGACGGGTGGGGTGTCGCGGCCGGTCAATGTGTGCGGCGGACCCCGGTCGGCGTGGGGCGGCTGGTGTCTGGGGCCGGTCGGTGTCTGGGTGTGGGTGAGCCCCCCTGTTGGAGGCAAAAACAGGGGCGAGCGTGACTCTAGGACCAGGGCTCACCCCCCGGGATGGCGGGGGTCGAGGGCCGGGAACGGCACCCCGAAGGCAGGGCGGGGCCAGAGGCCGGGTCGGGGCCTGGGCGTGCGGGGGGTAGAGACCCGGCGCAAGCGGGTGGGGGCTCTTGATCGGGGTGGATGGTTACGGGTCCGGTGCTGGGGCTGGGTCCCCATCCCCACCCGTATCCGTGTCCCCATCGCCATCCCGGTTTCCGGTGCGGCCTCGGTTGCGGCCCGACCACATCCGGCGGTCGGTGCGCACCGCCCACCGGTGCTTGATCTGGTTATGGGTCGCACACAACGGCTGGATGTTAGCGGCACTGGTGGTGCCGCCCTGCCAGAACTCCACGATGTGATCAGCCTGCGTCCAGGGCAGCGGCACATCGCACCCGTACTGCCAAGCACAGCTGGTGTGGCCGTGGAAAGCGGCCGCCCGGATCTTGGGCGGAGCCAACCGGCACGAGCGGCCCACATCCAACACCTGCCCGCTCTTCTGCTCCACCACCAGGCGGCGCACCCAACTCTGACCGATCAACTCGCGCACCACCGAGATCGGCACCACCTGCCCGGTCTCCGTCGTCGCGGGCCCGGAGTCTTCAGCAGTCTCGTCCCCGGCCAAGCTGCTACCGGGCACGGTGATGTTGATCAACGCCGTCGCCGTGCTCGGGGTGTGGCACCCCTGGTGGGACTGGGCGAAGCCCAACGCGGCCATGAGGGCGTCGTAGGTGCGCTCGTACTTGGAGAGCCCGTCCTGGGGGTGGAAGGGCACCTGGTAGTTGTCCAAGGCCACCTGAACCTTCAAAGCATCAGCGGGCGAGCCCCACATCTGCAGCAGGAACGTTTGGTCGAAGGTGGTGACCAGCTGGGCGCCCCGGGCGGCGTGGGCGGCCTCGTGGTCCTTCTCCGCCTTGCCCGGGTTCAGGCGCAGGCACAGCTGGTGGGCCAAGCGGGTGATCTGGCCCACCGACATGTTCGGGCGCGACTCTTTGAAGTCCAGGATGCCGCATTCCATTTTTGCGCGGAACAGCTCCGGGTCGGGGTGGTCGCCCTTCTGCCTTTTCTCCACCCCGGCGTCGGCGCCCTTGATGACGGCGGCGGCCTCACCCACCGACAGCACCCCGGAGTGCAACGCCTGAAGGGTGGGGGCCATGTCCTGGCGGAATTCGGCGCGCCCGATCAGGGCCAGGTCGTTGGCCTGGGCGGCGGGAATGCCGAAGGCGTGGCGTATCCAGTCCTGCAGGTTCTTCTGTCCGCCCTGTTCCAACAGCTGCCCGGTGGCCTCGAGCTGGGCCAGCCGGGCGGCCATGCTGATTTTGATCTGTTCGAGGTGTTCCCACACCCGGGTGGCCTGGTCCAGCACCTCACCCGCAGCTCCCAGGGGCACGTCGCGGTCGAAGAAGGCGGTGGTCTCGTCCCGGGCAGCGGCCACCGCGGTATCCACCGGGGTGTGCCCGGTGGTGGGTGCTTCAGGAGAGATCACCATTCTTCTATTATAAACGAAACAACCCAAGAAAGGGAGTTTTACTGGCGGTAACTTCGGAAGTGATTCCGTCGAAGGGTCTGAAGTTGCCCTTTTCGGTCGCCTATTTCAGGCCGCCTGGTTCGGCATTTATGCCCACCTGGAATTCCAGGTTTCTGTGTGCCTTTTTCGCCGCGCGCATGGACCGGCCGCGACACCCGACCCGTCACAGCTCCGGCGCAGGGGCAGGAATCGGCCGCCAGGCCGATCGGGGTTACTCGGCCGGTGCCCGGCCGAAGGCCGGACCATCGCCTCCCCGACCACACGTCCCCCGTTTCGTGATAGCCGCCGACCCGCCGTCGTAGCGGAGCGGGTCAAGGTGGAGCGCCACTGACGCGCGAAGCGCTCGATGGCGACGACCTTGAGGCGCGCAGCGGAGACGGCCACCATCGGGCGGCAGGAAACGGGGAAACCCGCACCAACAGCACCCCCCACCGGTGCCGCCCCTACAGACCCGCCTAGTCCACCCAGTTCACCCGGTCCGAACCAGTCCACCCAGTTCACCCGGTCCGAACCAGTCCGCCAAGTCCACTCAGCGCGAACCAGCCCACCCCGGTCGGGGCGGCCGCTCGACGGATTGCGCCTGGTTTCGACGGATGCGGGGCAGGCGGGACTGACCGGGGGACTACTGTCGGCCGAGGGCGCGGTAGGTCCAGCCGGAGGCGCGCCAGAAGGTCGGGTCGAGGGCGTTGCGGCCGTCGACGATCCGCTTCTGCGACACCACGGTGGCCAGCTCCTCCGGGTTGGCCTCGCGGAACTCGGCCCACTCGGTGAGCAGCAGGACCACGTCCGCGTCGCGGGCGGCGTCCAGCATGGTGTCCGCGTAGTTCAGCTGCGGGTGTTCCTCTCGGGCCCGCTCCAGGGCGGCCGGGTCGTACACCGTGACGTGCGCGCCCAACGACGCGATGGTCGAGGCCACGTCCAGTGCGGGCGAGTCCCGGATGTCGTCGGAATTGGGCTTGAACGCCGCGCCCAGCACCGTCACCGTGCGTCCGGCGAAGTTACCGCCGATCAGCTGGCGCGCAATGTCGATCGTGCGCGCCCGGCGGCGCTGGTTGATGGCGTCCACCTCGCGCAGGAACGACAGGGCGGGCTCGACCCCGAGCTCGTCGGCGCGGGCCATGAACGCACGGATGTCCTTGGGCAGGCAGCCGCCGCCGAACCCGAGGCCCGGTCCGAGGAACTTGCCGCCGATGCGGTCGTCGTAGGACAGGGCCTCGGCCAGCTGGATGACGTCGGCGCCCGCGACCTCGGACACCTCCGCCATGGCGTTGATGAAGGAGATCTTCGTGGCCAGGAACGCGTTGGCCGACACCTTGACCAGCTCGGCGGTCTGGAGGTCGGTGACCAGGAACGGGACGCCCTCGTCGGCCTGCTGCTGCCAGAGGGCCCGGACGGCTTTCTCCACACGGGGGGAGTCGGTGCCGATCACGATCCGGTTGGGTCGCAGGGTGTCCTCCACACCGAAGCCCTCGCGGAGGAACTCCGGGCTCCAGCCGAGCTCGGCCTCTTCGCCCACCGGGGCGAGTGCGGCCAGGCGGGCGGCCAGGGTCGCGGCGGTGCCCACCGGAACGGTGGAGCGGCCCACGATCACGGTCGGTCGGGTCAGGTGCGGAGCGAGGAGTTCCACGGCGGAGTTCACGTAGCTGAGGTCCGCGGCGCCGGAGTCGTCCCGCTGCGGGGTCCCCACGCAGATCAGGTGGAGGTCGGCGAACTCGGCGGCCTCGGCAAAGTCCGTTGTGAAGTGCAGGCGGCCGGTCTTGAGGTTCTCGGCCAGCAACTCCTCGAGTCCGGGCTCGTAGAACGGGACGCCGCCGGACCGGAGCATGTTGATCTTGGCCTCGTCGACATCGAGCCCAAGGACTTCGAAGCCCATCTCGGCCAGGCAGGCGGCGGTGGTGGCGCCGAGGTAACCGGTCCCGATGACGGAGACCCGCATACGTTCCGCTTCGACCACTGGGGATCCTTCCTTGCTTCCGCACACGCCTCGTGTGCAGGTTGTTCCCGCTCTGGGCGGATCACATCCCGCACGAGGGCAGAAAACGGACATCATTCGGCCGGCGGTTAGGCCGTGGGGACGGTGCATCACCTTACGCGTCGGGGTCTGGCGCGCAATAAAACGACACGTGAACAGTCAGGCGCACACATTACCGGTGGGTGGCAAGCGTCCGGCACCGGGGAAGCGGTGGGCAGCTGCGCCGTGGGAGGGGTCTCAGTAGCGGCCGTCCCCGAAGGCCCGGGTCTGGTCGGGACCGTCATCCATGGGCGTCCACACCGCGCCGGTCTCGCCGCGCCGGAACGGTGTCGTGGTCTTGTTCGGATCGTCATACTCGCGGTGCGGAGAGTCGGGCGGCGGCACGTCGGGGACGGTGTCGCCCACCGGCCCGCCGTCGTTCCACGGCTCCTGCGGCCCAGCGGGCGTGTCCTGACCCCCACCGCCGTGCCCGCGCTCGTACTCGCCTCGGCTGGCGCCCGCGACCACGCGCTCCCGGGCGGGTACACCGAGCGGTCCGAGGTCCTGCGCGGCTCGCCAGCGGGTGGGCAGCGTCGCCGAACCCAACAGCAGTACCCCCAGCGGCAGGGCAACACCGAGCCCGGCACCGTCGGGATAGAGGAAGCTCTGCTCGTTGAGCCAGTTCAGGGCGGATCCCATGGAATCCGGGGAGAGGACCGGCCACAGGCACAGCGCTACCAGGAGTGTCCCGGAGGCGGCCGCCACCATCGGCGACAGCCTCGACGCCACCAGGTAGGCACCACCGATCCCCACTAAGCACAGCACCACCACGGACAACACGGTAGTGACGTTCACATCACCTTGAGTGATATCTGGGAACACCCCGGCCGACCAGGCGACCCCGACCCACACCACGGGGGCCAGGGCGATACCGGCGAGCAGACCGACCAGGTGGCGGAGCACGCGAACCCTTTCCTCGCGGGGGTCACCCGCAGATATTGTCCTTCGCGGTCGTGGTGGCCGAGCCGTCACCGTCGGAAGGTTCGTCCTCGGGCTCCGGTGCGGCCTCCTCGACCTCCGGCGCGTTGAATGTCGTGTAGTTGAATCCGATCACGACCTGCAGGCCGTCGTCCAGGGTGGGGTCCTCCACGGGCTCCGACCCGGGAATCGTTTCCGCGACGTACTCCGCAGCGTCCTCTTCGCCCGGACCGTACCTGACCTCGGTGTGGGCCATGTCCCGGCTGGTCCAGTCCTCGGCATCGTCGGTGACGTCGAACCCGGCCTCGCTGAGCTGGTTGTCCATCTGCGCACCAAGGCCGGGTGAGGCGGTGCCGTTGAACACCCGCAGGGAGGTGCTCCCCGGGGTCGGCTCCGCGGCCTCGTCCTCCTCGGCGCTCTCCTCGGGCTCTGCCAGCGGCCTGTCGGCGTTGACTGAGGCGAACAGCTCACGGGCCGCGGACTCATCCCACAGCAGCGCGACGTCGCCGCGCGGCGTCCAGTGCTCCATGTCCTCGATGGGCACCTGGGCGAAGGTGACCTCGGCCAGGTCGAGATCGCGCATCTGGTAGGCGAGGTCGTTGATGGTGCTCGTGTCCAGCCCCTCGTCTACGGTCACCGAGGACAGGGAACTGTCCAAGAACGCGGTCAGTTTGACCGGGTCGGCCAGGGTCTCCGTGCTGAGAGCCCGGTCCAGCATCGCCGAGAGCACCTGCTGCTGCCGGTCGATGCGGTCCAGGTCGCCGCCGGCCGTGGCCCGGGTACGGGCGAAGGCGAGGGCCTCCGCCCCGGCCACCTCGTGGGTTCCGGCCTCCATGTCAAGGTCGGCCTTCGGGTCGTCGATCGCCTCGGGCAGGCACACCTCGATGCTGCCCAGTGCGTCCACCACGTCCACGAACCCGTTGAAGTCCACCTCGACGTAGTGGTCGATCCGCACGTCGGTGACCGACTCCACGGTCTGCACGGTCAGCTGGGGGCCGCCGTAGGCGTAGGCGGCGTTGATCTTGTCCTCACCCTCGCCGGGGATGTCCACCCACAGGTCCCGGGGGATACCGACCACGGTGAGGTGGTCGCGCTCGTGGTTGAGTCGCACGAGCATGATGCTGTCGGAGCGCTGACCAGGTGTGGAGCCCACGCTCAGTGCGTCTTCGTCCTCCTGGCTCATGTCGCCGCGGCTGTCGGATCCGATGACGAGGAAGGTGAGGCCGCCGGTCTCTTCGGGGCGGTCGCCGTCAGCCATCTCACCGAACACGTCGAACCGGTTGAGAGAACCCGACATCCACCCGGTGATCGCCCATGAGGTGCCCGACGCGAGCAGGATCAGCACGGAGAACACGCTCATCAGCAACAGGCCGTTGCGGTGGCGGCGGACCCGGGCCTCGGGCACGGTGATGCGGCCGCTTCGGGAAGAACGCCGGTTCTCGGGTGGCAGCGGCTGTGAGCGCTCGCGCCGGAACTCGCCTGTCGGTCCGTGCCGTCCGGCGTCGTCGTCGCTCATCGGCATCCCCGTCCCACCCGTTCAACGGTGTCCTTCGTACCTAGGTTGTCACCCGATCGGCGGAAGGGCGCTGGATGTCAACCCTCGGCGTGTTGTTCTCCCCTTTGGGTGGGACGCAACCAACAGCGAAATCGTTCACCGGCGCCCAAACGTCCTGAAACCTCTGCCCGCCGGGCGCCCCCTCCACACCCGGGCGACACGGATGAGCGGCGGCCCGGGTGCAGTACCGTTGACCGCGCGTGGGGCCCTTCGCGGTGCTACGCAGTCCCGACACGTCTTGACCTTGGGAAGTGCCCGTGTCCTGGCCGCCTGTCTCCGTCGTCATGCCCGTACTGAACGAAGAGCGCCACCTCGCCGCAGCGGTGGAGCACGTCCTCTCCCAGGAGTACCCGGGAGAGCTCGAGATCGTTCTCGCGGTCGGCCCCTCATCGGACCGCACCCGAGAGGTCGCCGACGGCATCGCCGCCGCCGACCCCCGGGTCAAGGTGGTCGACAATCCCACGGGTAAGACGCCCGCCGGGCTCAACGCCGCCATCGGGGCCTCGTCGCACGACATCGTCGCCCGTATCGACGGCCACGCGATGATGCCCTCCGACTACCTCAAGGTGGCGGTGGAGACCCTCGACGAGACCGGGGCCGACAACGTCGGCGGCATCATGGCCGCCGAGGGAACCACCCCGTGGGAGAAGGCCGTGGCGGCCGCCATGACCTCCAAGGTCGGTGTTGGCAACGCCCGCTTCCACACCGGTGGTGAGGGCGGCCCGGCCGACACCGTCTACCTCGGCGTCTTCCGCCGCTCGGCCCTGGAGCGGGTCGGCGGCTACGACGAGGCCTTCCTGCGCGCGCAGGACTGGGAGATGAACCACCGCATCCGCACCAGCGGAGGCACGGTCTGGTTCCAGCCGCGGATGCGGGTCTCCTACCGTCCGCGCCGCAACGTCAAGCTGCTCGCCAAGCAGTACTTCCACTACGGCCGCTGGCGGCGCGTGGTCGCCCGCCAGCACAAGGGCACGATCAACTTGCGCTACCTGGCCCCGCCGGTGGCCGTGGCGGGGATCGTGGCCGGACTGGTCGGCGGGGTGTTCTTCTGGCCGCTGTGGCTGGTGCCCGCCGCCTACCTCGCCCTGATCACGGGGGCCTCGGTGCCGCTGACCCGTGGCCTGCCCGTGTCTTCGTGGCCGCTGATCCCGGTCGCGCTCGCCACCATGCACATGACCTGGGGCGTCGGCTTCATCACCAGCCCCGCCAAGCTCGGTGCCGACTCCCGTGCCGCTCAGGCGAGCAGCACCTGATCCGAATTCCCTCGGGCGCCGACCAGCGGCGATCCGCGGCGACCTCAAGCGGACGGCGTCCGCCCTCGATCGGGGGCGGACGTTCTGCTAGGCAAGGGAGCGAAGGAAAAACGGAGAGGGTGTCATGGACGACTTGCGTGGCGACCAGGCTGCTTGGGGGTTCGACGGTGAGTCGATCAGTATCAGGTACGAGACCAAGGGCTGGTTCAAGAGTCCGCTGCTGAAGCTCCTGGAGAACGTCGAGGTCCCGGTCGAGGCGATCGAGAGTGTCGACTTCCGTCCTGGGGCCGGGCGCAAGAACGGCTGGATCCTGAACCTGCGGCTGCGCGAGCGCATGGACCCCTACGCCGCTGTCGGCGCGATGCTCGACGACAAGGCCCAGCCCTTCCGGCTGACCGGCCCGGCCAAGACCGAGCTGGTGGCCGAGTACCTGGCCGACCAGATGCGGTTCGCCGTGAGCCAGGCCGGGGCGCCCGATTCGGCCACGGCGACCCGTTTCGTGCCCGTGCTTCCGTTGCACATCCGGACCTGCGAGGGCACCGCCCGGTTCGAGGACGGCCGCCTGACCTTGGTCTGGGCGGGCAGCTATGCGAGCGGCTACAAGAAGAAGAAGCAGCGCCGCGAGTACGACCTCGCCGACATCACCGGCATGGAGTGGGCCCCGCTCGACGACTGGGGATGGGGCTTCGTCCGGGTGATCACCAAGCGCAGCGTCAAGGAGGCCTCCGCCAAGCCCAAGAACGACCTCAACGTGCTGCGTGCGGGTGAGGACGGAAACGAGGTCCACCAGGCGTTCCTGCTCGCCGCCACGGTGACCGCGCACCGGTGGGCCAAGGGCGCGGCCGCCCGACCCGTACTGGGTTCCGGTGAGGTCACCGGGGACGACGCACGTCCGGGCTTCGACGACCCGGAGTGGTGGAAGGACACTGCCCGCAGCGCGATGGAGGTCATGCGCGCCCCGCGGCTCACCGTGAACCTCCCCGGCATCGGGCGTGGCAGGGCCGCCGCGGATGCCGGAATCCCCGAAGACGGTTCCCGGGACGAGGGAACACTGGGCGAGGGCCTCCGGGGCGGGCTGGCCGCGGGGAACGAGCGGGGGGAGATCGGGCCCGCCGCCGAAACAGGGCGGAGGGAACCCGCCGACACCGCCTGGATCTTCGAACAGATTGAGCGGCTCGGCGACCTGCACGCCAAGGGTTTGCTCACCGACGAGGAATTCGGAGCGAAGAAGGCCGAACTCCTCGACCGGATCTGAGGAGGGCACCCTAGATGATTGAGTCCGATGTCTTCAGTGGTCGTAGGCGATCAGGGACCGCTTGACGGGTGCGTTGGTCTCCCAGTTGTGCCAGATCACCGCGGCCATAGCCAGCAGACGCTGTGCGGTACGGGCGA
>NZ_BAAGZJ010000024.1:0-90192 GCF_054778635.1 Nocardiopsis nanhaiensis | reverse complement strand
CGGACCATCCGCTCAGCGACCGTCGACATCAACGGTCAAGAACTCACCCTCGAGCCCAAGATCCCCGAGCACGCGAAGACGATCCTCGAGGCAATCGGGGTCACTAAGCCCAATGGGTGAACTCAGGTCAGACGATCGTCTCCACTGCGATGCCGACGATCGCCGGGCAGCTCGGTGGTGTTGAACACCAGGTATGGATCACGACCGCGTACCTGCTGGCAGTCACGGTGGTGATGCCGATCTACGGCAAGTTCGGTGATGTGTTCGGCCGACGCAAGCTGTTCCTCATTGCCATCGCGCTGTTCACCTGTGCTTCGGTCGGCTACGCCTTAGCTGGGGACTTCTGGACCTTTGTGGTCTTCCGTGCCGTCCAAGGGCTGGGCGGCGGCGGATTGATGATTCTCTCACAGGCGATTATCGCCGACATCATCCCAGCCAATGAACGCGGAAAATACATGGGCCCGATGGGCGCCGTCTTCGGTATTTCGATAGTCGCAGGACCGTTGCTGGGCGGGTTCTTCGTCGACCACCTCGTCTGGCATTGGGAATTCTACATCAACATCCCTATTGGCATCGCTGCGTTCCTCATTTCGGTGCTCACACTTACCTTGCCCAGCAAGCGGGCTGAGAAAAAGATAGACATTCTCGGCGCGGTGCTTCTCTCCGTGGCGACCACATGCCTCATCCTCGTCACTGAATTCGTTGGAAGCACTAATCATGGCTGGATTTCGGCGGCGACCTGGGCATGGGGAGCAGGCCTGGTCCTGGCCGCCAGCCTGTTCGTGCTGGTTGAATCTCGCGCTGAAGACCCGATTATCCCGCTCTCGGTATTCCGCAACCGGATCTTTGTCCAGACCACAGCGATCGGCTTCGCCCTGGGTCTGGGAATGTTCGCGACGATCTCCTTCGTACCGACCTTCCTGCAGATGTCGGTCGGCACTTCAGCCACCGCTTCGGGGCTGCTCACGCTGCCCATGATGGCAGCGTTGATGGGCACAGCTGTCCTCTCGGGCGTCCTTGTGACGAGGACCGGTCGCTACCGCATCTACCCGATCATCGGCCTGGTGCTGACGATCCTCGCGCTATTGGCTCTGACCACCCTGACCGCCACAACACCGGTCTGGCTGATCTGCACCTACCTCGCAGTGTTCGGGCTCGGCCTCGGTCTGGTCATGCAGATCATCGTGCTGGTGGCCCAGAACGCCGTGTCCGCCGAAGCGGTGGGTACCGCTACCAGCACCAACAACTACTTCCGAGAAGTCGGCGCTTCGCTGGGTGTCGCGGTATTCGGCGCATTCTTCACCACCCGATTGAGCGAACGCCTCACGGTGGTCTTCTCAGGTGCTGACGCGAGTCCTGGAGACGCCGCCACCGCTGCCGCAACCATCGATCCGGCGACTCTTCGCGAGCTGCCCGAGCAGGTCCGCGAAGGCGTCGTGGCCGCCTACTCCGATGCGTTGGCTCCAGTGTTCTGGTACCTCATCCCATTCCTGGTCGCAGCACTGCTGGTCGCGCTCTTCGTAAAGCAGATCCCGCTATCTGACCAGTCCGGACTCGTCGCACGAGGTGAGGCCCTCGCCAGCGCCGACGCCAAACGCCCCGAACGCCACCACGCGCAACCGAAGGAGACCTGAGATGAGCGAGCCTACGCCCGCAACCACCTCACTGCCCACGACCCGCCCGACCCCCTTCGACCCGCCCTCCGAACTGTCGCTGCTGCGCCGGGAGGAGCCCATCACCCCACTGGCCTACCCGGACGGCCACTCCGGTTGGTTGGTGACCAGCTACCCTCTGGTCCGACAGGTCCTGGCCGACCCCCGGTTCAGCGCCCGCAGCGAGCTCGGGCACAACCCCGCGCCCGGAGCGGATCCCACTCCGCCGCACCCGGCTCCGCCGGGGATGTTCCTCAGCCACGACCCACCCGAGCACACGCGCTACCGACGCCTGCTCACCGGCCAGTTCACTGTCCGCCGGATGCGTCGACTCACCGAACGCGTCGAACAGATCACCGCTGAACACCTCGACGTCATGGAACAGCTCGACCCGCCGATCGACCTGGTGGAGGCCTTCGCCTCTCCAATTCCCGCCTTGGTGATCGGGGAGCTGCTCGGCGTCGCCGGCGATGCGGTGGACCGATTCCAGCACGCCGTGGAGGCGGTGTCGCGGACGGACTCCACCCGGGCAGAGAAGGCCGCCGCCTTCACCGAGATGCAAGAGTTCCTGACCGGGCTGGTGGCCGACAAACGCGCTGAGCCCACCGACGACCTCCTCAGTGACCTGGTCACTACCAGTGAGCTGGCGGACGACGAGCTCTCCAATATCGCGTTTCTCCTGCTAATAGCCGGGTTGGACACCACGGCCAACATGCTTGGTCTTGGTGCGTTTCTACTGCTGCTCCACCCGGAGCAGATCGTCGCTTTGCGCCGGGAGACCGAGCACAGCGTCCGCGTCGTCGAGGAGTTGTTGCGCTACCTGAGCATCGTTCCCTTCATCACGCGCACGGCACTGGAGAACCTCGAATTGGGCGGGAGGCTGGTTCGTGAGGGCGAGACGGTCACCGTCTCGACCGCTGCGGCCAATCGCGACCCGGAGGTGTTCCCCGAAGCCGAGGCCTTGGATCCGCACCGTTCGACCGGCGGTCACCTGGCTTTCGGCCACGGCATTCACCAGTGCCTGGGCCAGCAGCTCGCCCGGGTGGAGATGCAGGTTGCCTTCCCGGCGCTCTTCGCCCGGTTCCCGACTCTGCAGCTGGCCGTGCCAGAGAAGGACGTTCCGACACGGGAGGACATGGCCATCTACGGCGTCCACAGGATTCCCGTCACCTGGGATGGGGAGCAGAGATGAGGGTTCAGGCGGACCGGACGGTCTGTGTCGGGGCCGGGATGTGTACGTTTACCGCGCCGGAGGTGTTCGACCAGGGGGAAAAGGACGGGCGGGTCGTGCTCCTGGCGTCGGAGCCTCCGACCGACCGTCGTGATCAGGTGGCGGAGGCCGTCGAAGTGTGCCCGTCGGGAGCGATCACCGTCGTTGAAACCCGGTCACGTCGTGAGATTCCCCGTCCGTGACGACACCGGGCGTTGTTGTGGCTGGTAGCCCATGGGTACGGGTCGTGGGAGGTCCTGGGGTGGAGCGACAGCCCCTGCGAACCAGATCCCGGAGCTCTGGATGTCGCCCAGTGGTACGCACCCGATGTCCGCTGTGATCCGCTAGAGATCCTCAATTGGACCTGGGAGGATTTCCCGAATTGGAGGGAGTGCATCGAGGCACAGCGCGGTTGAGCGGGGGATCCGCCAGCCACGCTCGTTGGCGCTGTCAAAGGCGTTCACGCGGATTCAGGGTTGTGTAGCCCCCAAGGGTGCTGGGATGTGTGTGGCGGGTCTGCAAGAGCGCTGGTTGGCGGATGCGGGGCCGTCCTGGGCAGAGTCCCACACGGCCAGGAAAGGGCAAAGTGCTCCGCGAGGTCCACCCCCACCTGCACTTACCTTGTACCGGGGAGCACACGAGGAGCACACATCGCCCCGAAACGCCGCGAGGAGCCCTCTCGGGGTCCTCGTACACCCCTCTGACCTGGGGTTTTGTGGTGCACCCGGCAGGATTCGAACCTGCGGCCGTCGGATTAGAAGTTCCATGGTCGCGTACCGCCACGTGTTACTTCGTGCCGGTGCGTCCCGCACTATCCGAATCAGGATGCCGTCCCGTGTCGTGTAATACCCCCTGCTGACGTCCCAGTCCAAAACTGCGGAGCACAAACGGAGCACACAATGGCTCGGCGTGTCCAAGGCGTGGGGCCAAGTTCCGGCCCTTCAACGCAAGCGTGGTCATGTTAGCTGTGCAGGCGTCGCAGGAACTCATCCTCGTCAATAACTTCGATGTCCTGTCCGGATTTCAAGAGCGATTCAGCTTTCTGAGCCTTGTTGCTCAGCGTGTTCTCTGGATTGAGCTGGTTCTGGGTTGCCGAGACGAGGATGTCGGTATTCTTGGTGACGCTCTGCGTCGCCTGTGCACCAACTTCAGCGAGCTTGCTGTGTGCCTCTTGCCTGGTCATAGAAGTCAGTTTTCCTGTTAAGCACACGATCGCTCCGTAGAAAGCACCGTCCGGGTCAGCATCGAAGTTGGTTTCGGGTAAAGCTTTACGCCTCGCGCTGTGACCGCGGTAGTGACTGCCCAGCCACTTGCCCGTCGACGCCATGTAACCCCATCGGATCTGATGGCCACGCAACAGATCGCCCAGTGATTCGGTCTCGGCAATTCGCAAAGACGCGAGCATAATCTCGGCTGCTGCGGTGGCGTCCGCGCCTGCGTCATGGTGATCGGTGAAGGCGATCCCAGCGGCATCCGCACAGTAGGGAAGCTGGTAAGAAAGCAGTTTCCAAGTACGGCGAGACACGACCTGCGAACATGTGTAACGAACTTCGGGCCAAGGCAGGCCATCGGCGTCGCACGCGGCTCGGATAACGCTCATATCGAAGCCAGCGTTGTGGGCCACAAGGGGAAGGCCATCCGAGTACGTCATGATGTCAGCTAAAGTCGTTTCCCAGGGTGGGGCGTCTGCCACATCATCGGAGTTGATGCCATGGATTCCGACATTGAATGAGTTGAAGTAGTTCAGCTTAGAGGGCGGCTGAACCAGGGTGCTCCAGGTATCAGATTTACGGCCGTTGATGACTTTCGTCATGCCAACAGCGCAAGGGCTTCCCCGGTGTTCGTTTGCCGTCTCAAAATCGATGGCAACCCATGAAGAGGACATGGTGCCTGCCTTTCCGTCGTATGGATCAGAGTCAAGGGACATGAGACCCTATGCTGTGGGATGACTTGTTTCTGGTTGCTTAGAGCTTGTTCCCTACAGGCTGTGCGGGAGGTTGCGGTGTGTGCCGTGACCACCTCCCGTCAGCCGCCAGCCAGTCTGAAGGGATCGGCTTTGAACCCGCGGATTAAAAAGCCACGGGATGGCAGGTAATTCGCCTGGTGTGTGGTGATTCGTTCCGGCCTTACGGGCCCGCTATGCTATTGGAGGCCATGGAAGACCACCACAGACCATGCGCTTCCGGAACACCGGAGCTATCAAGAGGTACTTCTCGGCCTGCCACTGATCGACCATAATCCCGTGGGGACTGCGAGCGTTTGGGTGAGGAGTTGTCCTTCGCGATTTCGACAGAACCAATCGAAATACACCTGTCATTCACTCACTGCGCGAGCCTCCGGGGGTTGTTCAAGGTTTTGCTGTCGCTTTTTCTGTTCCGATTTCAATCG
This sequence comes from Nocardiopsis nanhaiensis, assembly GCF_054778635.1. Classification (NCBI taxonomy): domain Bacteria; kingdom Bacillati; phylum Actinomycetota; class Actinomycetes; order Streptosporangiales; family Nocardiopsidaceae; genus Nocardiopsis; species Nocardiopsis nanhaiensis. The sequence goes on along the minus strand of NZ_BAAGZJ010000024.1, from coordinate 84,942 downwards.
ATGAACTTCCGCAACAAATTCCTCTAGTCGATCTTCCTCTCTTTCAATGTGCTTGTATCTTCCCACGCCAATTTCAACTGCCTCCCATTCGCTTTCAATTGCATCCGCGGTCTGTTGCAAGTAGAAACTGCGTTCCTTGTATTTATAATATCCCATAAAGCCGCTTGCGACGCCGACTGAGAAAGTAACACCCATAACAACCCAACGAAATTCCAGAATCTGACCCGCGAGGCCGGCGACACCTGTCGCAGCAAGCGAACCAACAATCACCACACCTTGGAGCAGGTTGTTCACCCGGCGGTACCAGCGACTTTCGGTACGCAATTGATCAATATCAGAATACGCGTCTTCCTTGTACGCAACTCTACGAACCTTTGGGGGAACATCTTTGTTTGCAACAACTAGCTTTCGCTGGTCTCTCAAGGTGGCCAATCGCAACTCCAGGTCACCTTCACTTGGACGCCGCTTGTCACCTTTAAGAATTCGGTCCCAGAACCGAATGTCGAGCGGAACATCTTTTGTAGATTCCGAATCAGCCTGTGGAAGCCCTCCTGGGGTTCTCTTTAGATAAAAAGATGAAAAAGCAAAATAGAGAGCAGCTGGAATTGCCGGAATGAAGACAGCGATTTTAATTAGGCCATCTATAAACGGAAGCCAAAATAGTACGTAAAGAATCAGGCCGAATGCTGGTCCCATGGCAAGGGCAATATTTGATCGGATCCTCCGACTTTGCGCCACCTTCAGGCTATGCTCTTTCTGCCTGATCTGATGATTGAAGTGGAGAAGGTCATATTTTTCAACAGACTCTGACATTCGATGCCCAATCGATTCAAGTTAATCAGGAGGAGTCAAGATTACAACCTGGTCTGTTACGCGGTATATCCATCCTCTCGAAGCAACGGCCATCCCACTGCAGAAGTCAACCAGTCGAGCTGCCTGTCGAGGACTCATTCCCTTTAGGTCAATCGAGAGCACCCGGTTTTCGCGAAAACGCATCGACACCTCTCCAATTGCAGATTGATAGTCGCGTGGGGAGTAGTGCAAGATTTTCCCTATTCGAACATCGGGCTCTTGGCCCATGATCGCGCTATGAGAATTCATCTCCTCGGCACTTGCAAGTGAACGCTCAAGCTCTTCGGGGGACTCAAAAAGCGTGGGGGCTATCTCTTTCGAATTACTTGTCTCTTCCTGCTTTAGGCTTGCCCGGAAGGCCGAAAAGGCCAGAACCAGAGCAAGGATGACTGCAAAAATTAACAGCCATGACTGGATTGACTCGATATTCACGGAGTCGGCATACACAAAAGAAGGCATCCAAGATCATTGATTCGTGGCAAGTGTTCAGAGAAATTAAAAGAGGCTTGGGGTTCAGGATGATTGTCCAATCCCAGGATCTTTAATTCACGCATTCAGGTCGAATCTAAATTACTTGCAGCGCTGTGTGGGGTGCTTGTATTCTCCGAAATATAAGGTCGGAGACATAGCATCCATGATGGTGGTTGTGTTGGCGCGCTAACGGGATGATGGATTTTGTGGAAGGGACTTGGAGGGGCGATTATTTCCGTGCCTGCGCCTGCCAGGCCAATAATTTGAGATATGGTCGATTCCAGGATGAAGCACTCTAAAATTTTCCGCGCGCTGCCGAAGATTGGTAATGCTCACGATTCGCTGTCCATCAGATTCTTCCAAAGTATCTGCTATCCCCCGGATTGCAAACAGCACGGAAGCATAGGCTCGGGCGGCACCGCCAAGCCCATTCGCTAGCTCATAATGGACATAGTGAAGTCCTGACCTCTTGATGGCTTTGCAGGTTTGGGGATCGAGGAGTTGCTTACCATCATTTGTGATCAGTACGTCCCAGCCTGACCTGCTAGCTTTCGCGTAGAGTCCCGTGTCTGAGGTTTCTTTCCATCCCAGGTTTTCTGTGTGATCTACCTCATGGGATCGGAGGAGCTGTTTCAGCGGGTCGAGTAGCTGTGTGGGGGCGTTTTCATCAAGCAGGAATTTCACCCAGCGGCCTGTTCTAGCGGCCCCCGCGTCGCACGCTCGGAAATATAATCAGCAAACTTCTTAGCGCCCGCTGCTCCAGAAGCAGAGACCGAAGGGTAGAATTCCCTGATCTCTTCGGGTGCAACTCCATCGACGATGAGAGAAGAGACCTGGTCGTAGCGCACCCGAGTTCCCTCAATTACCGGATAACCGCTGCAAACCTCGCTGCGAATGCTTACTCCCGAGACTGGCTGCCTCAATGGCAGCACTTCTCCTGTGCGGTTCGAGTTGAACCGGTCAAGGACGTCGAAGAGGGTGGCCACGACATAGTTGCCTGGCTTTTTGAGCACGTCGATCGCTTCTGCGCCGTGAGCGAGAACGATCGTTTCTCCCCATTTGACGAACTTATACTCAGACAAGTGTTCATTCTTGCCTAAGTCCTTGGCGTTATTAATGGCCTTGCGGATAGCCTGGAGGGACAATCCTTCCTGCTCACGAAGGTAGACAAGTGAGCGGAGGGCGACTACATCAGCGAAGGAGTAATAGACCCTACTGCCATCGTGATAGCTAGGCTCCAGTACAGGAGGTTTGCGTCTCCAGTGCGTGAGCTGAGCAGGTGTTGCGCCTGACAGGGCTACCGCAAGGTCCGGGGGATACATACGGCTCCCTCCTCACACTGGTCACTGGTGTCAGCAGAGATCTTATCTGGTTGGTGCCTGCCAGTGGGGTGCTGACCAGTACAGGACATACCCGGACAGCGGTAAACCATCCCTGGTTGTAAGCGTCTCCGCGCGTCGAGGCATTCGGGCCCTCTGAGTGGCAGCAATTGTTTCGTGCCGAGTTCGATGGAGGCCCACCTGTGTGCCGGGATCGCCTCCCGTCACCCGGGAGGTGGTGAGCGATCCTGCAAGTCACTCACCCGTGGAGACCGGGCATCGCATCATTTCTGTTCTGGGGCGGACACTGGTTGTGGGGGTGTTCGACGTGTCTGGATCGGGTTGGGTTTACAAGCGGTGCGGGTGCCGTGGTGTCAGGGGTGTGAAGGCTCGGGAGGGTCGGTGCCCTGGGCTGGCCAGGCGAGGGCATGGGAGTTGGTACTTCGCGCTGGAGCTGGACCATGACCCGGGTGGTCGGCGTCGGGTGCGTCGGGGCGGGTTCGTGTCCAGGGAAGCAGCCCGCGAGGATCTGCGCCGGGCGCGGGAGCTCGAGGGAGGCGACACCGATCCGGCAGTGTTGACGATGGGGGAGTGGCTGGAACACTGGTTGGCCACCCGTACCCGGTTGCGGCCGCTGACCCGGACCAGTTACGCCGAGCACATCCACCGCCACCTGCAACCCCACCTGGGTGGTCTGGTCCTGGAGGAGCTGACTCCCGCCGTGGTGGCGCAGGCCTTCGCCTCCATTGCTCAGCACAGGTCGCCTACGGGCGTGCTGTTGTCGGCGGCGACGGTGCAGCGGGTGCGGGCCACGTTGCGGGCGGCGTTGAACACCGCGGTGCGGGAGGGGTTGGCCTCGAATCCGGCTCGAGGGCTGCGGTTGGAGGGCGGTCGTGCGACGCGGCCGGTGGTGTGGACCGAGCAGGCCGTCGCGGACTGGCGCAATGGCGGGGTGCGGCCGGTGGTGGCGGTGTGGACGGTGGAGCAGACCCGCGCGTTTCTGGACCACGTTCGCGAGGACCGGTTGTACGGGTTGTTCCATCTGGCGGTGATGACGGGGCTGCGTCGGGGCGAGGTGGTGGGGTTGCGCTGGCCGGACATCGATTTGGTGCGGGGGACGGTGCGGGTGGAGCGCCAGCTGCAGTCGCACCAGGGAAGGTTGGTGGAGCTGGCTCCCAAGAGCGCGGCGAGTCGACGGATGCTGTCGGTGGACCACACCACCTTGGGGGTGTTGCGCCGCCACCAGTGGTACCAGCAGCAGGAAGCACAGGGTCAGGGGCGGGTGTGGGATCCGCGGGGGTTCGTGTTCACCGCCCTGCGGGGTGGGGCGTTGGCTCCTGAGCGGTTGTCGCGCCTGTTTCGGAAGCTGAACGCTGAGAGCGGGTTGCCGCCGGTGCGGTTGCATGATCTGCGCCATGGGGCGGCGACGTTGGCGTTGGCGGCGGGGGTTGAGCTGAAGGTGGTCCAGGCGATGCTGGGGCACGCGAGCATCGTGCTGACTGCGGATACCTATTCCACGGTGTTGCCGCAGGTGGCGCGGGAGGCGGCGGAGCGCACGGCGTGGCTGGTGCTGCGCGATGCGGGCAGAGCCCATCGGCGAGGGAGGGCACGAAGGGTGCGTAGAGGGCTGGCCCCACCTCGGCCCCATCCTGGCCCCATCAGTACGAGAGTACGACGAGAGTGAGGCTGTTTCACCCCGTCTGACCTGGGGTTTTGTGGTGCACCCAGCCCGACACAATGCGAACCTTCAGCCTGTGATCGAGGGGCCACAGATCGAACTCCTGCCTGCTCACGCCAAGGTCCGTCGGGACGGCTACCGCGGTTCGCGGGATGAGCGTCCGGGTGCGGGGGAGTGATCGCGATGAAGACTTCGCGTTGGTCCCGGTGGGTCACCATCGTCTCTGTTCTGCTGTTGGCGCTCATCGCAGCTGTGGTGAGCTACAGCCACATGTATGAGTTGGCGCTTCGCCATGGCGAGCCCGAGTGGCGCGCGGCTCTGTTCCCACTATCGGTCGACGGCATGATTGTCGCTTCTTCCATGACGCTATTGAGTGACGCTCGCCACGGCCGCAAAGGGGGCCTGCTGCCCTGGATGTTGCTCGTCATCGGCTCGGGAGCGTCCTTGGCGGCCAATGTCGCGGTGGCCGACCCCACGATGTGGTCGCGGATCATCCACGCCTGGCCCTCGTTCGCTCTGATCGGTGCGTATGAACTTCTCATGCGGGAGTTCCGCACGGCCGCGCGCAGCGTACGCAGTGCTGACGCAGCGCGTACGCACTCGGGTGACGAACCCCCACTGCAGGACCGGGCGGATATGGAGACCTCCACTGCGGAGCCACAGGGCAGGCGGCATCTGCACGTGGTGCACGAGCAGGCCGTGGTCTCAGAAGACATCGATCTGACGGAGGCAGGTGCCGGTGATCGGCTTCCTCCTAAGGTGCAGCGGGATGCTTGGCAGTGGGCTTTGAAGAACCCCCAGGAAGACGGTTCACTGCCGACTGGTGAACAGATCGCGGCACGCTTCCACCGGAAGGAACGGTGGGGGCGACTGATCAAAGAATGGGGCAAGCAGGGTCGCTTTGATGCGCTGCCTCCGGTGACGTCTACCGTGTCGAGGTAGTTCCGGTCTCGCAGTGACCTGTGCCAACAAGGATTCACCCAGTTCAAAGCACCAGGCGGACCATGTCGACATTCTCGGCGGCTTGTAGTGACTCCAGGAGCTGTTGTAGGTCATGCTGGGAAAGAGCCATCGTGTGTCCTTGGGTGAGGAACTTCAGAGCTTCTCTCACTCAGACGGTCACACGATGGCTCGCCTGGTTTCTATAGCCCTGCAGGTCAGATCCCTGAACCCGGAGTTAAACCACGCCAGGGGCATGGCCCTGTTCTGCTCCTTCAGCTCCGAGAAGCAGGATGAAAAAGGCTGACCGTTCCAGGCCCGAGCTTAGATGTGGGCTGAGGAGTGGGAACAGGAGCACGGAGAGCTGCCCGACGGGAAGAAGTTCGGTGAACGATTCGGCCGGAAGGAGCGCTGGGGCCGACTAGTGAAGGAACGAGGACTCTACGAACGGGCATCCTCTCACGCAAGTGCGGGGTCCGACCCAACCACACGAGGGTGCTCCCGTCAGCCTCGAAGAGTAAACGACCGGGTTTACAGGTAGTGTTGCTGTTGCGCCGAGGGCTTCCTGAAACTTTTGCAGTTGTCAGGTCTACCAAGGGCCCTCCATCACGCTAATCCAGCTGTGTAGAGTTCAGGTTTCTTGGGCCGGGAAGTGCCGAGAGGAACGTGTGGGGGCGTCAGCTGACACCCCCACAGGTTCACTCTTCGGACTTCTCGATTTCCAACTCCGGGGCCAATTGCAGCGGTTCGTCCGTCTCGGGTCCACTTGTCGGTACGACGGTGTCGTCGTCGGGGACGTTCTCGTAGGGGAGCGCGTATTCCTTGGTGAGCGCCGCCATGTGCAATGTGAAGGGCAGGACTAGCTCGGTGCTGACGTCTTCGGTGTTCCGCTGTTGCTGCAAGAACATCGCCCAGGTTTCGGGGTCGTCTCCCTCGCACAGGCCCGCCATGGTCAGCTCGATGAGTTGAGGCGTGCCCACCTGAGCGTCGGGCTGGTGCATGTTCCGGTCCGGAGCCTTCTCACCCGGCTCCTTCGGACGTCCCTTGATCGAGTGTGGCGTGAGCTTGGTGGTCGCCGTGTGGGCCTGCATGGAGTCGGGGCGCTGGGCGGAGGCGTAGAAGACGCGCCCACTGGGATCGAGGTCTTCTGGCAGCCACACCCCCTTGGCCATCCCGGCCGGCTTGTCCTCTTCCTCGGGGACGGCCCACCAGTCGGGGGTCTCGTTGCGATCGTTCGTCGCGACACGGGCGACCCGCAACCGCTTCCAGCGCGCTCGCATGCGCTGGACCGGACCGTCTCCCAGCACGATCCGGTCCTCGAGGAGCCCGGGGTTCAGCAGCCACGGCCAGCGATAGCGCGCGTTCTGCGCGTGGGTGATCACCAGTGTGTCCGTTCCGCGCAGTGCGTACAGTGTGTTCTTGACGAAGGTGGCGGTGGTCTCCGTCTGTGCCCGCGCCGTGGTAGTGGTGCTCACTCGTCCGGTCAGTTTCTTGAGTAGCTCGGGGTAGGGGATCCACTCGGTCAACTCGGGTGTGCGTCCCAGGACCAGGCTGTCACCACGTGTGTACACCGCTACGGGGGTGAACTGTCGGTGGTTGCTCTTGGAATCGACACTTCGCTTGACGATCCAGAAAGCGACCTGGGCGAGATCTTCCGGGACCTCGGGAGCGAGGGTGTGCCGGGGGGTGAGCACGATGCCGAGTTGGCGAAGTCCGTCCGCCCAGGCAGCTTTCGCGCGATAGGCGGCATCCTGATCGCGCTTGTCCTCCTTCACTTCGCGATCGAGCGGTCGAAAGAACTGGCTGACCAGGCCGGCGTCCGCGAAACCGAGGCGGAGCGCGCCCTTGGGATCGTTCCGGGGACGGAAACCCTTGAACGTCGAAGGGCGAAACGGGCCCTCCAACTCGACGAAGGACAGAAACGGTACCTCGACGTCGTTCGTCGAGCCGAGGACCTCTTGCATCTTCGCGGTGGCCTCGGCGCGTCGCGCGGCGATCGCCTCCTCCATCTTTTTACGGGAGAGGGACTCGTGCTCACCGCCCAGTGGAGCGCCAAGCTCGCCCAGGTCCGTGACCTTAACGTAGACCTCGAGCTCAGGTGTGGACCAGACCCACTCGTCGGGACCGCTGCGCTGTCGGTAGGGCGCCAGCCCCAGGTGATTCTCAGCCGCCTGGAGCAGGTGGTCGCGCATCACCGTGCTCTGGTGAAAGACCACAGCGGACAGGGCCTGCTTGCCGAGACCCTCCTCTCCCAAGGCTGTCGCTGCTCGTGCCCGGTACCGAGCGGCGTTGCGGGCAGAGATGCGTTCGTTCTCTGCCTCGACGTCCTGCCGCTCTTCAGGGCTGGCGGCCTTCCTGATCGATCTCGTCTGCTCCAACTCGGCGGCCGGGTTCCGCTTGGAGACGGTCGACTTCTTCAACGGGGCCACGGGCGTGAGCTGAGGAGCGAGTGCTTGCCCGGCCCACTCGACCAGACGTCTGCGTTCCTCGGGCATCAGACCGGCCTTGACACCGTGGCTTCCCATCGTGGTGTGGTGGGTCACGGCCAGGCTGAGGCCACCCTGGCCGTCGATCCAGTCGGCGGCGTCTTTCCTGAGGACATCGGCCGGGGGGAGCGCGTCCAGCATCGAGATTCGGGTGAGCATGCCACCCGGACCACCCTCGCGCCATTCCACCTGCCTGGTGTGGCGGTTCCAGGCGATATCGGCCACCGCGAACCTTTCGGGTACCGGACCGTCCGGTACCAGGGAAGAGTCGGCGAGCAGGTAGACGGAGGCGGCCTGTACTCCCTTCATCGTCACCTTGCTGCTGACCCATCGGCGGATTCCCGTGGCCATGTGGATCCGAGGGATCGGAGAAAAGGGAGAAGTGCGTAGAGACAGCCGGATGTAGGCCGAGTAGCGGTGGGCCACATGGCCTGACTTCTTCGTGAAACGGAGCGGAGGCCAAGAGATCAGCTCGGCCTCGGTGTCGATGAGCCCGGCAGCGCGTCGGAAGCGGAGCCGTTCACCGCCGTGCTCGTAGGGCGACTCTTCCGAGAAGGCTGCGATCTTGTCAGCCAGGTGCTCGGGGAGCAACCGGAACAGCCGGGGGTCAGGAACGGACGTGCCGCCGTCGGAGAGCTCTTGGCTGGTGAGATCGACGCCGTTTAGTTCCCACTGAAGGTCAGAGGTGTCCAGGATCCTCATGGATTGGCGAATCCGTCGGTAGGATTCCGCGTCCGGCTCGCCGCGGCCGTCGTGCCGAGGATCGAACATGTCTCGGAGCCAAGCACTGAGGAAACCGCGTAGCACCGCTGGAGGATAAGGCGTGTTCGCGTACAGCCAGGGTGTCTCATCGTCGATGGAGGCGTCCCTGCCTGTTGCCACCAGGTTGGGTGCTGCTGCCCTCATTAGGCGGTCCAGGCGGCGGATGGGAACCCGGCGCCGCTGAAGCACCTTGTCCCGACGTTTCTCCGGGACGCTGTCGGCGTACAGCCCGAGAACGGCTTCACGCCATTGAGCGGGAAAGGAGATCGTGTGGAAGTGATGGTAGAGGGGGTCGGCATCGGGGCTGTGGATGAAAGCGGCTGGCTGAATGGCCTTGTAGGAAACCATGCCGATCTCCTTTCGTTCGGTTCGTCGGAAAGGGCTGACGATCCCACCGGAGGTGGGTCGCCCTAGTCGATCTCGGTGAGTGCGGTGTGCAGCGGCTCGTACAGGGCTTTCACCAACGAGCGATCCACGGGTTCGGCGTCGCTGCCCGGCTTCAGGTAGTGGTCGAGTACGGCGTGCATTCCGGCGAGCAACCCTGTTCCAGGGGTGTCCCTACTGCGGTGGGCGGCCTCTTGGGGGAAGAACGCCGCGTCCACGAACACCGCGCGCGCGGGGACCCCACCTCGCACGAGGCGCCCGATGACCTGCCAGATCACGACGAGTTGGTCCCATGTGAACGCGGTCTTCTCCTCTTCGGGCAAACTGGACCACGCCAGGCGGCGTGTCAGGTAACGGTTCCACTGGCGACGGGCCTGAGCCCGGAAAGCCAGGCCGGCGTCGTGCGGGTTTCCCTTGGCCCGGTCCGCGCGCATGAATCCCTGCCCGGGGTCCCGGATCTGGCGCACCGCCCAGTCGTTGATGGCTTGCACTGCCAGGGCGATATCGTCGGGTCGAGGATGCGGGCGCGCCAGAAAGTAGACCGACCCAATGGCGGCTTTGCCGCCGGGCAGCACGATGTTGTGGCCGCGCTCGACAGCCAGTAGCGGTGCCACCAGCACGTGGCCCTGGCCCGAGGAAGCGAATCCGGTGACGTCACCGCGGCGCAGTGTCATCCAGGTGTCGTCGAGATCCGCGTCGTCGGGAACGAGACGGATGACGCGGCCGCGCCACTCCGGTATGCCGTCGAGGTATTCGGCCGCCTCCTTGGCCTCGCTGTAGCTACCGACGAGCAGGAGGGCACGTCGGCGCTCAGCGTCCTCCAGGTCGTCGAGCTCCTGTTGGAGGAGGGATTTCGCGCCGGGGAGCCCTCGAGGTGGAACTGCGAGTTGGTGGAGCATTTTCTTGAGCGAGGCCGAGCGCAGCTCGGGAGTGGGGCTACCGGACAGACGCAGGGGCTGGGAGGTGTCCGGACAGTAGAGTGGGAGCTTTTCGAACCGTGTCTCCAAGATCGCCTCGACTTCCTCCGCACGAGGGCGTAGGACTGCGGTGACCGGGGTGTGGACGTGGTAGCGGCTTGATGTTCCGGACCAGCTCGTGGCCGACATGAGCAGGACGTTCGGACCTGGTCGATCATCCACTTCCGGAAGGTGCGGCAGGGTGAGCAGCAGTTCCCGGCCTACGCCGTTGCAGCGGAAGAATCGCAGCTCCCCGCTCTGTACACCGTCCCTAATCGTGTCGTCGCTCTGGAATTGGAACCCGAGGACGTTGCCCATGGGTGACTCGGGGATCACCGGGTCGTAGTCGGGTGGGGGGCGGCGGGACAGCACGTTGGAGGTGTCTTGGAGGTTCAGCGCCGCCTCCACCCGTGGCCACAGCGAAGTCATGGTGTTGAGGTGGTGGTGCAGGGCGGCCAGCAGCAGGGTGAATTCGAATCGGACCGCGTGGAGGTCCAGGTCCGCGAGTATGTCTTCGTCGTTTTCGACGAGTTCGATTAACACCCCTCGTAGGTGCTCGCGTGTCTTGGAGCCGTGCAGCGCATGGAGTAGTTCGAGAGCGAGGTGGGTGAGCCGGTTGCTGTCCTTGGTGACCTTGTCGTTGAGGTCCGACGGCTCATCGGTCTGCAAAGGGGAGTCCCGGAAACGGTCGAGGACGGCATCGACGTGTTCCATGGCCCTGCGGCGCTTGGGGGATGCTTCAGTCCCACGTTGTGGGAGGCCTTCACCCGGGGCATCGGGCTCTTTGCGCACGATGTCGGGGAACCAGTTCATCACGAGCCACTGATGCAGGGTGAGAGCGCTGAAATAGTCCTTGGTGATCCAAGCGCGCAAGTCGGCGTCGGTGATCAGCAGTGAATAGCAGCGGTCAGTGGCGGAGACGACCGTATTGACAGCGTTGGTCCAGTCGTCGACATCGCGGGCCGAAAGCTGGATGCGTCCCTGGCCGGCCAGTTCGGCGACCTTGTGCCGGGACACTTCGTCCAGCCAGGAGTTCGGAGATCGTCCGACCAGGGTGGCCGACGGTGCGAACGCCGTATCCAGGAACATCTGGACGCGGTCGGCCTCGTCGATGAAGAAGAGGTCGCTGCGGTGCGCACCGAGTTCCAGGTAGCGGATGCGCTCCTCGTTCATCTGTGGGGGAACCCCACTGTGTACCAACCCGGCGGGGGTGGACACCCAGATCTGGGCTCGGGCCAGCTCGCGGGCGCCGATGTTCCTGGGGCAGGCACCCCAGAGCGGGCAGGCATGCGGGACCATCTTCTCTTCGGTGGGCGTGGGCTCGTCACGGTCCGCATCCTCGAAGCCCAGGGGAATGCCCGTGTCGGCAGCGCCTTCGGTATCCGCTCCGGCCTCATCCCAGGGTCCGTTTTCTGCTGGGCGGGGCACCGGAAGCAGGGTGCCGCACGGTGCGTCGGTGAGCGGCAACGGTCGGTGGGACTCGGTGCCGCGGAGGGCGTCGACAGGGCAGGCGGTGCTGAGGAAACGGAACACGTCGCCTGTGTGCTGTAGGGGAGAAACAGCGTGACCACTGGTCAACCTGTGGTGCAACCGGGCGGCGTTGCGTTCTCGAGTGGAGTGCCCCAGAACCGGTGCGGCACGTACCCCCAGTCGCGTGAACCGCTCCACGACCTCCAGGGTCTCCGCGACATCGGACACGACCACCGTGATGCGAGTTCCATGTTCGGTCGCGGCCCAAAAGGTGAGGATGTCACGCAGTGTCGACTTGCCAGCGCCGACCATACCGACCAGGTGGGTCATGGTGCCGATGGTGAGCTTGTCAGCGTCGGAGAATTGGCCGCTCCGCTCATCGCGCACGCGAAGCTCAACGCGGTCCAACCGATCGGCCCAGTGGCTGGAACGAACTCCGGGGAGGGCGGCCTCGCGAGCATCCATGTCCTTTGCCGCCGCGCGTAGCTCATCCCAGGTCACGGTGATCGGTGCCCCGCCGAGAACCGGCGGCGCGGTGAGATCGTGCGCGGCGGGTGTCCCCTTGTTCTCGCTCACGGCTGTGAGCAGTTGATCGTCGAACGCGATCGAACAGGTGCGGTCCTTGGTACTGAATCGGTGCTCACCGGCCTCGGCCACCGGCAAGCGGCGGCGTGTGAACGGCGGTGGTGTGGTGAGGACCCGCTCATAGACTTCGAACCGTGACGCGGCGCGTGCGGGCGACCTTCGCTGAGGGATGCTCTCCGGTGAGTCGAGTATGTAGCCGCGTAGTTCGACGGGCAGGTCGATATAGGCGCGCAGCGCCAGGAGCCATTCGCGCGGGCGTCGTACCCCGGTGAGGTAGTAGCGGGCCCGACGGATGCGCAACTGGACTTCCGGGGTGTCAGCACCGCCGAAGGCCTGGCTGTACGGGTAACCGTCGAACAGGGTCCAGGTGTCGATGGCGGTCCGCCCCGGCAGCGCCGTGCCGAGCAGGAAGAGACCGAGTTCCACGTCGAAGAGATCACCGGGGCCAAAGGATGTGGCGGAACCCGGCCAGGCGTCCTTGAACTGAGGGAGTAGTTTTCGGTGCCAGGAACTCCGGTCACGCATCACCGTCTCCTTCCTTGCTCGTGCTTGATTTCGGGGTCGAGGACTTCTTTGAGCGGGAGTGCTGACCGCTGTCCGCGAGGCGACCGCGGGCTCGTTCCACCAGAGCGTCGTCGGCGAGCAACTCCAAGCGGCCTGACAGGTTGTCGGGACGGTGATGCCGGAACACTCGGGCGTAGTCCTCCCGATCGTCGAACCGGTAACGGGGGATGACCAGGAAACCGTGGTCGTAGGGCGGAGTCGCGGGCAGCGGGTGCGCCGAACGCCCCAGCAGAGCGGGATTGGCGCGATCCTTGACGTCGATGGCCCAGACCTGCTCGTCGGGGAAGACCACACGTAGGTCGTAGGCATCGAAGTGGGGCCACATCTCCACGGTCAGACCCATGTCCACCAGGGTCGCCTCCAGGTCGGTCTCGGCCAGGCCCGGTCCGGTGACGAAGGTCCGCAGTGGACGTCCGATCTGGAAGACACCGCCGTCACTGTCCGCAGGTAGGCGGTCGCCGATACGGGGGCGACCTTGGCGCCGACAGCGATCCAACTCGCACACGAGCTTTTCGGAGGCACCGCGTACTAGTAGGCAATGGCAGCGTGCGCATGTGGAGAACACGTTGTTCTCCAGGTGGGCGGCCGGAGCGCGTAGGTAGGCGCGCTTGACCAGGTGGTGCATGGCATCCAGATCGGGTTCGGAAGCGATCTGGATCAACTCGACGCCGGTCATGACGGGACGTTCGATCAACAGCCGGCGGAAGGCGGTGTATGTCTCCGGCGCTTCCAAGGATCGCGCGGAGTCCAGGGCCCCGCGCATGATGGTGTTCTGATACACCTCGCTGACAGCGGAGCGAGAACTGATCGCCCACTCGCCGCACTGCTGAGAGGGGGTCTGGGTCTCGGGGTCGATGAGCAGGGTCTCGGGCGGCACCACCTCGGGAGGAAGGTTGAGCGGCCAGTCGGACAGCGGTTTCTCGGTCGCCCAGCGGATCATGCGCGCAACACTGTGCGGAGGTTCGGTGTGGGTGCGCAGGCTGCGCAGTACCAGGTGGTCGTAGGCTTGCTGGACGTTGGCTTCGTAGAGCCCGCCGCCACTTCGGCGACCGTGGGCGAGCCGCATGAGCGCGGTGGCGACGACGCGGAGCAGATTCTCACCGTCGTAGAAGTCGTCTTCGGTGCCCGAAGGCTCAGGAACGCCGGCGGTACTCAACTCACTCGCCTTCCGGTAGGACAGCGTCAGGACACCAACGGGAGACGGGGCAGGAGCCACAAGCCTTCTCTTGCGGTCGTGACGGAAAGGCAGTGTCGTCATGCCAGCAACGGGTGAGTGCGTGGAGTTCCTCTCGGGCCTCTTCGATGTCTTCGGGTTCATTGGGGTGAAGAGTGATCAGAGTGGGCAAGCGGTCGGGGTAGAGCACTTCCAGCTCCACACGGGCGCCTTCCCGTTCTCCTCCCAGATGTCCGCTGTCGAGAATGAGCAGGGCCAGGGCGAGCTGGGGATAGCGGCGAAAAATGTGACGTCGTGAGACCCGGCCTGAGCGGAGCGTCTTGGTCTCGCGCCACACCGGGGCGCCTTCCTCGTAGAAGAGCAGATCGGGTCTGGCCACCACGACCGCGTTGGCGTGTGCGTCGTAGAAAGCCAGATCCGGTTCGGGGCGAATGTCGGTGGTCATGCTGGTGAAAGGGCAGACCTCGGCGTGCCGGGCGATCATCTGCGCTCCCAGTCGCGCCTCGTCGGGGGGTAGTTCCCATTCGGGGGAGCTCCAGGATGCCGGATCCTTGGGGGTATCACGCGAAGCGCAGGGATACTTCCTGGCGGCCGTGGGCCGGTGGGCCTCCTCCAACCACGCATGAACCGCCTTGCCGCGCCGGTGCCCGGCCCAGTACTCCTGCGTCTTGGGCAGTCGCAAAGTCCGCAGGTGGTACTGGGCGGGACACTCACTGTGGTGCCGCAGGTCGCTGACCGACACGGTTCGCAACGGTGCGCCGGATGGTGTGATGCCCAGCAAGCCGGGGGCCGCAACGCGCTCTTCACAGGTGTTGAGAGCCTTGCACTCAGCGCAGGAAGCCCCGGGTACGGGTGTTCCTCCGGCCACGATCGCCATGTTCAAGGGACGGCCATGCTCCTCATAATGGACCTTGGCATCGTGCGGGGAACCGTCGAAAAGGATGTTGCGTGAACCGTCGAGCAGACCGATCTCGACGACGCGGACGCTCCGGACTTGTCCCGAGGCCGGAGGAGGGCCAATCGGTGTGAATGGCTTCTTCCACTCGCGTGGGGAAGGCCACCAAGCGGGCAGACCGATGGCAGTGGTGTGCGCCGCGATCGCGATCTCGGCTGCTGGGCGCTCCCGTCGAGGGTGGAGGGTCCCGTCGACGGTGCCCATGCGAAGGAAACGGAATTCCCGTGTGCTTCCGTCGGGTGACTCATAACGGCGGCCCCAGGTGAACATCTCCCAGATGCGCTCACGGCGTCCCTGAGCGACCCAGTGGTGGCCAACGGGCCGGAGTTTCGGATCGTTGGGGCGGTGGAGGTAGGGCTCGTACTGGTCCACAGCGTGGTCTACGTAGCGGGCCAACCCGGGGTGGAGGCCGACTGGCTGGTCATCCTTCGTGGAAGGTGGGGCAGAGCCGGAGAACTCCAGAGCGTCCAGCCGCTGCTGGACGGAACCGAGCGGAAATGTCTCCAGGGCGTGATGTCCTTTGCGGACACGCTTCTTGGCGGACAGTGCGGGATGGGCCTTGGCCGCGAGATGGGCCGGACATCCACGCTGGGTGTCCTTGGCGGCGCGGGGACTGATACGGACGAGCCGGAGGCTTCCCGTGAGACCAGTGGGGAGGTCAGAAGATCGCGACGACATGGGTCACCTCGGGTGAGAAAGGAAAACATGCGCATCAGGGTGCGACAGCAAGTGAAGCTGGCGTTAACCGTAGCATGGTTGAGTGTGTTAACAGATTGATTCGTGGTGGTGGCGAGATCGGGATGGGTTGCGATGTGTATAGTCAGCCCGGGTAACTGTGAACAAGCAGGTGAGAGGTGTTTCGATGGCTGCGGTCCGAATCGAGGTGACATCTGCTGACATCGCCCGACTCGCCGGAGTGAGGCCGGCGGCGGTCAGCAACTGGCGGCGCCGCCACAGCGACTTTCCCAAGCCTGTCGGGGGAACGGGCCGCAGCCCTCGTTTCGACCTCGCCGAAGTCGAGGCCTGGTTGGCCGCGCGCGGTACCGGTGAGCCCATCGACCCCCAGCACCTTCTTTTCCAGACGTTCGATTCCGTACGCGACAACTCATCGGGGCACCAGCACCTCGGAACTGTTGGTCTGTTGCTGTTCCATCTCCACCGGAACCCGGGCTCGGAGGTCCCTTCGGACATCGACGATCTCCGGGAATTGTTGACCAGCGCCGAGCGTGATCTCACCGGAGCCCGCTGGGCGGGCGCGGGGATCCAGGACATGGCCGCGCACCGCCCGGAACTGGACCTGGAACCGCACATTCAGGGTTTGCTCGTCGCAGCAGCCGAGGCCGCCCGTCAAGTCGACCCTGCTCAGCTCTTCGAGGCGCTCGTCCGGCACGACGAAGCGGTGACAGGTCCTTCGGTACGTTCGATTCCCCGTCGGGTCGCTGCCTTGATGGTCGAACTGGCAGGCGAGCCCGGGGCGGAGCTCGTCGACCCGGCATGCGGGCGAGGCCAAGTGCTGCTTGCCGGCGTGAGCCGCAGCTGGCGGCGTGTCCGAGCGCAAGACGGGGACCCGACCGCCGCTTGGGTGGCGGCGCTACGCCTGGCTTTCGCGATCGATGATTCTTCCGTGGATTACATCGACGTCCATGCCGACAACGCCCTGCGTCGGCCTGCCTACCCGATGGGCTGCGCCGATGCGGTGGTGTTCGCACCACCGGTCGGTGACCGGAACTGGGGCCTAGAAGAGTTCGAACACGACTGGCGTTGGCTGCACGGTGTGCCGCCGCGCTTGGAGTCCGAACTGGCATGGGTGCAGCACGCGCTCGCTCAAGTTCGCCCCGAAGGCTGTGTCGTGGCACTGATGCCGCCGGCTACGGCGGAGCGTCACTCCGGTCGACGAATCCGACGTTCCCTGGTCCAGAGCGGAGCTGTACGGGCAGTGGTGTCCCTGCCTGCTGGCCTGGCTGCTCACCATGCACTGCCACTGCACCTGTGGATTCTGGAACGACCCGCTGAAACGGGTGGGTCCACGGCACCCGTGCTCTTCATCGACGCTGAGAACGCGGGGCCTGCGAAGAGCGATGAAGAGTGGTCCCACCTGACTGAGGACATTCTCAGTTCGTGGGATGGATTCCGTCAACGGTCCTCCGAATTCTCCGAGCGGCCCGGGAAAGTGCGTGCCGTATCCCGTATGGACCTCCTTGATGAAGAAGTCGATTTGACGCCGCGTCGCCATCTGTCCGTTCGGGTCAGTGTTCAAGAGTCCGAAGCGCAAGTGGAGCGTTTTCGTGTGGAGCTCGGTCGGCTTGTCGAAGAAAGCCGAAGGATCATCGATGCCGTTCCATCATTTCCTGGGACGGGCCACGAGTCCTTGCGGTTCGTGACTGTCGGGGAGCTGGCTGAGCGCGGAGCGGTGACGGTGCGGCGTCCACCGGATCCTCGCGGCAAGGGAAGTAAAGACGCATTGGCCGCGAGGGCGATCACGGTCCAAGACCTTGTTGAAGGCCGATCTCCATCAGTGGCTGAAGCTGTTCACCTGGATCCCATGAGCAATCCACCGATCGGCGAGGGTGACGTGCTCGTGCCCTCTGTGCTGCCAGGGCGAAGACCCCTGGCCCGGGTGGCCGGTGAGAGGGAATCGGGCGCCTACCCTGGGCCTGGAGTTTATGTGATACGGCCTGATCGGGCAGTTCTCGATTCCTGGTTCCTGGCAGGAATGCTGACCACGGGTGAGGGGGCTCGCCAGGTGACACGAGGTGGCTCGGGAGTGCGTAGGGTACTGCGGATTGATCCGCGCCGCTTGGTGTTGCCTGTGCTGCCCATGGAAACGCAGCGCCGTTACGGAAAAGGTTTCTATCAGGTGGCTCGCTTGGCTGAAATTATCAGCTCGATGCAAGGAGTCGGTGAGGAATTCTTCGATGCCGCTCGTGACCTGATGATTATCTCTATTTCTAAGGCCCAAGATGGGGAATTTACGATATTCTGATCTTCCATGGGTCGGGATTCTTCGTTTTCGAGCGGTGTCTGGTGAACTGATCGGGTGAATCTGCGCTAGTCCGTGCAGATCCGGCCAGATTCCTCAACGCCTTCGGGTTGGGGCAGACCTGCGCTACTGATCTTTGACCTGACTTGCACAACTGGTGGCGGTTTTCGTGGCACCAGCGAGCGTATTTGCAGGTCGAAGCGTTGCGCTAAGTGAATCTGGCACACTAACGAGCGCTTGTAGGATCCTGTCCCGTGGCATATCTGCGCAAGGTCAAGACCGCCTCCGGAGCGACCGCGGTCCAGATCGCAGTCAAAGACGGGCGTCGTGATCGCGTCCTAGAACACCTCGGATCAGCCCACTCGCCCGCTGAACTCGAAGCCCTGCTGCAGATCGGGCGCCAGAAGCTGCACCAGGGCCAACTCTCGCTGGACCTGGGACTGAACCCGGCCCAGGACCCCACCACCGCCACGATCGAGACGAAAACCTCCCAGCTGCTGATCGAGACGATCACCACCGCCTGGAAACAGCTCGGCTTCGAGGCCATCAACGACCCGGCCTTCTTCCAACTGGTCACCGCCAGACTCGTAGAACCGACCTCCATGAGCGATGCGCCCCGAGTACTGGCCGAGATCGGACTCAACCCCGCCCACCGCAACACCTTCGCCAACACACTCAAACGAGGCGGAGCCCTCGATTACCGCGACCGGATCGCCAAGGCCTGCCTGAGGTACGCCGCCACCAGCGGAGACGTGAGTTTGGTGCTCTACGACGTGACCACCCTGTACTTCGAGGCCGAGCACGAGGACGAGCCGCGCAAGGTCGGCTACTCCAAAGAGCGCCGCGTAGATCCGCAGATCGTGGTCGGGCTGCTGGTGGACCGCACCGGGTTCCCACTGGAGATCGGCTGCTTGGAGGGCAACAAAGCCGAGACCCGCACGATCATCCCCACCATCGAACAGTTCCAACAGCGCCACGGCCTGACCGGCATGGTCGTGGTGGCCGACGCCGGCATGCTCTCAGCGGCGAACCTGCGCGAGCTGGACCAGGCGGACCTGGGCTTCGTCGTGGGCTCGCGCCAGACCAAAGCCCCCGCTGACCTGGCTGGCCACTTCGCGTGGAACGGCGATGCCTTCACTGACGGGCAGGTGATCGACACGATCACCCCCCGACACGGTAAGAGCACGGTCCGGGACCGAGCCAGGCGGGCGGAGCCCATCTGGCGGCGCCAGGAGCACCCCCATGCTTGGCGGGCGATCTGGCAGTACTCGCGCAAACGCGCCGTGCGTGACGGCAAGACGCTGACCGCGCAGGAGAACAGGGCCAGAGCGATCATCGACGGCGATAAACCCGTGAAGAACACTCGGTTCGTCAAGACCGCCGGTGCGGGCCGGAGCCTGGATGCCGGGGCTCTTGAGCGTGCCCGTTCCCTGGTCGGGTTGAAGGGCTATGTCACCAATATCGGCGCCTCGGTCATGCCGGCAAGCGAGGTGATCGCCTCTTATCACGCGTTGTGGCAGGTCGAGCAGTCCTTCCGGATGAGCAAGACCGATCTGCGTGCCCGACCGATGTTCCACCACAAGCGCGGGGCGGTCGAGGCCCATCTGACGGTCGTGTTCGCCGCTTTGGCTATGGCCCGCTATCTGCAAGCGGTCACGGGTGTCTCGATCAAGAAACTCGTGCAGGCCCTACGTCCGCTACAAGAGGTCACGGTCAGGGTGAACGGGCAGTCCCTGACCGCTCAACCACGTGTACCCGCCGAGACCCAGACCCTCCTCGATCGTTTGGCACACTAAACTTGTGCAAGTCAGGTCTGATGCGTAGGTCACCAGTAGAGCGCGACGAATCCGACTTCGAGTTGGACTGGTGGCACGCCCGGCTCTGTAGGTGGGGGCGATGTCGGGGCAGCGATTGGCTCGGGCACGGGTGCTTCTTCGATCCACTTTGACCTAGTGGTCAAAAGTAGGCAGCGATTGACGTCCTCGCCAGCGACGGCTTGCACAACCGGTTCAACGATATGACGTCGTTCGTCACGGCTCGTTGCCGAAGCGAGGCGCGGGATGGCTTCCTCTACTGCTTGGTTGACCGATGCGGCGTCGGGGTTTGCCCCTGAGGCCGACTGGAGCTCGGAGGCGAAGCTGGTTACCTGGAACCGAGCCGTGGCCGTGGAATCGGGTGCCTCCATAGCCCGAGCGTTCTTGAAAAACAATCCTTGCAGGGGAAGCACCATCTCGTCGCGTAGGCCGGGTGACAGCGATTCAAGGAGGTCTGCGATCTTGAAGGGGGACCACGGATCGGTGAGTGGAGGTCCTTCAGCCCGGGCGTAAACGGTGAAGGTGGATCCCGAGAACAGCGTCCGGCGGAGGTCACGCCAAAAGGAGTTGGCTTCGGCGAAACCGACCAGTTCGACGCGCCTCGCATCCGCTTGAAGGTCCTCTCCGAGGAGCTCGCTTGCGATCACGACCTGCTCACCGGCCACAGCGATGACCCTGTGGCTTGTGGCTAGTCCGCGCACGGGGATAAGTCCAACTAGGAGCTCTTTGAGTACTTCGATCATGGGTTCGAGTTTGCGGAATTCTGCAGCGGAGGCATCGAATAATTCATCGCGGCCTCTAAAGAGGTCGAGGAGTGTGGTCGCGACCGTGATCATCTTGAAGAACTCATCGGCTTCGACCTCGATGTCGAGCTCCACGATGTCGCCACGCGTGATGTTGCCGAGAGGGACGGCCAGCTTCGACTTCTTCAGTCGTGGAAGGGCGTCTTCAAGGCCGCTGTAGGAGTGGATCGTCTTGCGAGACTTGCGCTTGACCCCGGCGGCGTCATGAAGAAGAACCCCTACGTCGCGTCGCCAAAGGTCGCGGAAGGTGCTCTGGATGACAGCGCGCCGGACAACTTCGTTGGTCGAGGTTCGCGAGGTGCCAAGACGCGACTCCACAGCGGTGCCCTCACTCGCCACGCCAAGGGACCCGCTGAGGCTGCGGTCCGTCGTGCGCGCCAGGGTCTCGGTGACGGCGTTCTTGATCTCACCCTGAAGGCCGGCAAGAAGGCTAATGACACTCACTTCGTCGAGATAGATGAACTCGCGGTGGCGGTCGCGGGGTTCATTGCGCTTGCGGTTCCAGATAGCCATCATTCTGCCTTCACATGAGTCTTGCGGTCGCGGTCAACCGCCTCCACACCGATGAGGATGTCCTCCCATGCGATCGATAGCCGATGGTCGAGGGCGGCGGCAAGACCGGCCTCGGTCCAGATCGCGGCGAGGTCGGCTGCTGTCCAGCCGCCCGTGCGTTGAGCGAGCGCTGCAAAGTCAGGAGTCTCTCGGAAGATCACCTTGCGACTCGATGCTACGAGAATCCGGCTCCTGTCCTCTTCGGACGGAAGGGAGAAGAGGAGCTTGTGCCCCAGCCGTCCAGGGCGCAGGAGCGCATCGTCAAGCGCTCCGGGGAGGTTTGTTGTCGCGATGATAAGAACTCGATCGTAAGGCACGAATCCGTCAACAAGAGACAGAAACTGTCCCACAAGCCGGTTGGTCGACTCATGGTTGTTTTCGCCCCGTTGTGTGTACAAGCTGTCGATCTCATCGAAGAACAGGATCGCAGGACCATTGGCGTTCGCATGTTCAAAGATTTCGCGGAGTCGGCGCTCAGTCTGGCCAACAAACTTGTCGACAATCGTGGGTCCGCCGATGTTGTAGAAGGAAGCATCGAGCGTGGCAGCGAGACCACGCGCAAGAAATGTCTTGCCCGTGCCGGACGGGCCGCTGAACAAAATTCCCTTGATCGTGTTGACTCCCATCGCCCGCAGTGGGTCGTCATGTGACAGCGCTACGGAGGCGAGGTCGCGGGCACGACGGACAAGAGACTGGCTGCCCCCGAAGTCCTCAAGGGACGTGCTGTTGTCTTCTCTCCGAATGAGAAGGGAATCTGGGTCAAAATCGTCATCGTGGAGGAAGCCGAGATCGTCGATAGGCTCATCAGCAATTACGGCGACCGGTTGACCGTCCGGCCCGAGCCGTACCGTCTGCCACTTCTTGAAGGGATCGCCGGATCTCTGTCGGAAGCTGTTGGTAGAGCCAGCCGACTTCACCACGATGTCGGTTTCTCCAGCCCAGACGACGGTTCCTGTGCGGTCGCCAGCTGGCCATGACTCACGGGCAAGCGGCTTGACCTGGCCGTTCGTGAGAAGGAAGACATCGCTGGGCTTCAGGTCAGCCAGGTCCGAGCCGTTCGCGTGGGCGGTGTTGCCGTTCCGCAACTCAAGCAGGAGTGAGCCGTCGACATTGGTGAGGACCCGGAACAGTTGGCCCTCGGTGATATCGGGCCCCTCGTTCTCGAACTCACTTGGAAGTGCAACCGTCATATTAAGTCTCTCGTGTGGGGCCCATCGCCCAATGTCTGCAGAATCAAACCGAATATAGTTAGTGCTTGAAGGAGGTCGGACTGCGATAAGTACGCACCAGCCGGGCAAGCTCCTCCAGGGCCGAGACTGAGGTTTGGGTTCGTACAGCAGACGCACTTGGAGATCTCAGTCTGATCGAGTCCAGGACATGGAACGCCCACCTCTGTGATCATGTGGGCGTGTTGGAACCAAACGATCGGCGGTGGCCGTTCCACCCATTGTAGTGAGATCGCCCTACTCGTTTGGGCGAACGGGCGGCGACCCTTCTACTCGAACCCGGTGTCGTCCACGACCAGCACGCCCCCTAAGAGCTCATCTCAAAAGTCGCCGCTGTGCTTGGTCAGGTGCTTGTAGCAGATGAGGATGCAGGCGATGCCGAGCATGGCCAGGAAGGTGGAGGCCTTGCGCTCCCAGCGCACGTTCAGCCTGCGATAGGAGCACAGCCAGGCGATGGAGCGCTCGACCTTGTACCGGTGCCTTCCCAACCGTTGTGAGGACTCGACGCCAGGGCAGGCGATGCGCACGCCGATCTGGCGTTCACGCAGCCAGCGGCGTCGGTCGCGGGAGTGGTAGGCCTTGTCCCCGTGGATTTTGGTCGGACGCCGCCTGCGGGGCCTCGGCGTGAGCGCACAGCGGGGATGCCCCGTACCAAGGGTTTGAGGGCTTCACCGTCGTTGACATTGGCCGCGGAGATCGCGCAGGTCAACGGCAGCCCTAGGTTGTCGCACAGCAGGTGGAGCTTGGAGTCGGGTTTGCCCCGATCAGTGGGGTTTGGGCCCGTCTTCTCCCCCTCTCTTAGAGCTCATCTCATTTGGTAAGTCTGCGGAAGCAAATCAACGTGCAGGCGATGCCGGCGAACGCGAGGAAGTGCTCGGCTTTGCGCTCGTAGCGGCGGTGGAGTCGGCGGCATCCGGCCATCCAGGCCATGGTGCGCTCGACCTGCCAGCGGTGTCGCCCCAACCGTTGGGAGGATTCCACGCCCTTGCGGGCCAGGCGATGGACGATTCCGCGTTCGCGCAGCCATCGGCGCAGGTGGTTGTAGTCGTAACCCTTGTCGCCGTGGAGCCTTCCTGGTTTGCGTCGCCTGCGGCCCCGCCTGGACCTGATGGGCGGTATCGCTCGCACCAGCGGTTGCAGGGCTTGGCTGTCGTGCAGGTTCGCACCAGAGGTCGCCATGGAAATCGGAAGCCCGGTCCGATCGGTGATCAAGTGGATCTTGGCGCCCTTCTTGCCCCGATCGACAGGATTCGGACCTGTCAGGTCCCCCCTTTGAGAGCACACATGTTCACCGAGTCGACCGCGCACCGTGACCAGTCCAGCTCACCACGGGAGCCGAGCTCGTCCAGCACCAGGCGGTGCAACTTCGCCCACACACGGGCCCGGCTCCACTCGGTGAAACGCCGGTGCGCGGTGGGCCTGGAGGGGCCAAAGACCGGCGGGAGCTGAGCCCAAGTACAGCCGGTGGTCGCCACGAAGATGATCGCGGCCAACACCTCGCGGTCCCCGTGTCTGCGCCGCCCACCACCTTGAGGCCGGGTGGGCGCCTCGGACACCACCCGCTGGAACAGTTCCCACAGTCCGTCCGGCACCAACCGCTCAACCATCGACACCGGGCCAGGTTATCGAGAATCCAAATGAGATGAGCACTTAGCGCGGATCGACTGTGAGTCGACGGTGGCGCGGGACCAGTCCAACAGAGCCCTTCTGCCCAGTTCGTCCAGAACAGCGCGGTGGATCGTGGGCCATACGCCTGCTTCGGTCCAGGTCTGGAACCAGCGGTGGGCGGTCGCGCGGGTGACGCCGAACAGCCCGTCGGCCTTCTCCCAGGAACAGCCCGAGGTCTGGACGAACAGCACGGTCGTCAGCACCGCGCGTTGGTCCACACGGGGCGGCCGGTCTTCGGGGCCGGTGGCAGCAGGGGCTGGACGATCTCCCAGAGCCTATCGGGCAACACATCATTCACAGCACGTGATCATGCCAGGCTCAGGGCCACCTCGCAGGGCTTTTGAGATGAGCTCTAAGCAGCCGAGTCGTTCCGCAGCCCGGGCGCGCAAAGTGCCACGGACCTGCTAGGACTCCCCGCGGATGTGGTTGAGCAGCCGCTGCACCCCTTCCCTTGTGGTGTCGGCATCGAGCTCAGCCAGAGAACGCGCGTTCTTGCGTCCAGGTCGCGGCTTGCATGCCCGAGGCCGACGCCACACCGGCGAACTTTCGTGCAGTAAGCCCTGCTCCTCGTCCGGCACGATGAGGCCGGCCGTGGCTCCTGAGATCGACTCGCCTACTGCGGTGGCAATCCTCGTTGGGCAGCTCGGAAGGTAGTGTGCGGGCGAACCCCGTGCCGAGTCCGGCCGTGGTCTCGATCGCCGCACCTGCCGCTCCGGCCTTGTCGTGCGGGGCCGCACTGACCACCAGACTGGTACCCAGGGCGTCGAGATGCCCGCCGCCAAGGTGGACCACGACAAGTCCGGTACCACCACGCGCCCTCGACCTGAGAGAACCTTCTCTCCGGGCTTTCAGAAACTTGCATCGACCATAGTAGATATTCATGATCCAAAGTGCTAGATTTCCTGTCGTGGCCATCGAGTAACACGGCTAGGCCACCCAAAGGCCGGTGGAGAGCAGGACGGCCCGACCAGCGCTGAGTCATAAGGTGCCGGGGCCGGTAGGACCGTAGTCAAAGAAGTGCACGAAGTGAGGAACTAGGGGAGTAGATGCCATCAGGATCGCCCGGGCGAGGGAAGATGCCGCTCGGGTACCGCAGTGCCCTGGTTCGGAAGAAGGCGGTCCACGGTCACACAACCGCGATCCCCGCGATCCCGTCCCACGTTTGACTTCGGGAAGCGGAAGACCGGCCGCGGCCGGTAGGTGGTATTGAACTCTCGGACCCCAGCGCCGCCGCGCGCTGGGGCCCTCGACGTGCGTTCACGAGAAGGAAGAGACGCACTTGCCCCGTCCCGAAACCGGTGACCGATTCGACGATAAGGACTATCCTGCCTACACCGTGGGCGCAGCGGCAGAGATGGTCGGTGCCACGCTGGCGTTCCTGCGCGCCCTGGGCAGGCCGAGCTGATCGAGTCTGCTGGATTTCTTGAACCCCACACGTCCGTTCAGGAGGAAGCTGCGGCTACGCTGGCCGCGTGAGCACCCCCCACACCCCCTTCAAACTCACCCTCGAACAGCCGCACGCACGACAAGGTGTCGACGACACCGTGTGGATCGGCGCTGTCCGTGCTCGCGTAGCGGCGATGCTCGTGGTGGCCCACCATGCGGATGTGCGTGTGCAGTCCGCGTCGCTAAGAGACGTGCCCCCCAAGCTGCGGATCTTTCTGTGGGCCGACAACCCTATGCCCGCCTGGATCCTGGCTCGCATGGTCGCTGCTGCCGCGCACGCGCAGCTCCAGTACCTGATCGAGCACGGCGCCGACCAGAGGACACTCGACCGAGTGGCCGATAAGGCTCGGGATGAGCTGGCGCATTTGTCGGTTCGCTATCCGGTCTCCGAGGAGGACGCCCGTGCGGAGGCGGCTGCGGTGCTGGCTGAGAACACCGAGCTACTGGGCCGCGTCACCCAACATGTGCGGGTGGGGGAGACGGTCACGGGTCTCCATCTGGCAGCTCTTGTGGATCCCGCACGGTGCGACCCTTCCCCCGGGGCCCCGATCATGGTTGAGGTGAACGCTGACTGGCTGGGCGCTGGCGATGAGATCACCGTGATCGCGGCTCGGCCGACGCGTGAGGGTGACTTGGCAGACCTCGCTGAGTCGCTGTTGCCCACTCTGGTCTCCCACTCGCATGTGGTGACAGCGGTGCCAGTCCACGAGTTGCATTGGCCTATCGTCTGGTCCCGGAACCTGCCCGGAGAGACGGTAGAGGTGCTGGCTGATGCCCTGAAACGCAAGGTGTGGACGACGGGGCACACCTTGTCCGTCGAGGGAAGCCTTCGGATGATCCCCATAGGGAATCCCGAGGAGATTGGCCTCTACCTGGATGAGTTCGCGGAAGGGCTGGATACCCTTCAACGGTTTGTGCAGGAGTCCGCCGATGAGGTCCTGGGTGGATTGAGACGGCCGGTCGGCGGTCATACCGCGATCGCCCACTTCTCCCTCGCGCGGTGCCACACCGCGGACATCGTGGAGGAGCTGGTGGACGCGCTCGGATCTCCCACCACCACAGTAGAAATCGCTTCCCTGGCGGTTATCCGCATGCGCTTTGATGCTCGCGCTTCCTGTACATGGTGGGAAACCATCGCGGAAGTCACCCTGTAGAGCCACCGCACTCGTTCGTGCCCACAGCCGGTCTCTCCTTGGCTCTAAAGGGCTCAGGGCACGAGCAGGGGAAGAATCCCGTACATGCGCGGCTGAGGGTGAGCATTCGTGTCCCTGCTCGTCAACAGCCGGTTCGCGCTGACACCTCCTCCGGCGAGAGCACAGGGACAGTGTGCGTTGGGCACCGGTCTGTGCGAGAGACCGACACGGTGTCGCCGAAGTGTTGAACGTGAATGGCCTCAGCGACCTGCCACCCTTGGGCTCTTGCTCGATCCGTCAACCGTGAGGCCGCTGCCCAGACCTCCTTAGGGCACTCAGGTTCGTCACACAGCAGAGCCTTCACGGCGTCAAGCACTCTGGTCCTCCTTGAAGCGAGCGACTACCGGGGGCCTTCTTGCGGAGGCACATCAGGGGGAACCCCTGCCGAGGTGGCGTCGATCAGCGCATTTGCGGCCACCATACTGGCGTCGACCTGAGCGGTCTCACCGGTGTGGGGGATCAAAACTCCATCGTCTGGACCGTTACGGTGCACGACCAACACCCCGCCGCCGTCGACCTCGCAGGCCACTACGCGTGCCATCGGGTGTTTAGTGAACGTGTATGCAGCCCACGCGCGCGCCTCCCACAGCAACAGTCCGCCACGACAGCACCAGCCCGCAGCGTTTTGCTGTCGCAGTAGGTCGCCGTCCTCGACATCGACCACCAGTGGAAACCTGGCCGGGTTCAGGGGCGGAGCTCCGGCAGGGTATCTGCTCACCGCGCCGTCAGGCGAAGAAGATCCGGTGATCCGCCACGCGGTGGCTTCATGGCGGTCTTCCGGCAGGTCCGGAAGCGGTTGATAGTACGTGTCTGTGGTGGGCTTGGGCGTGTTGAGGCAGCGGTAGAACAGGCTTCGCAGCCGTGGAGCCCCGTCCATCTCCTTCATTGGCGGAGCAGGTGTGGGTGGTCGCGCTGTTGCGATGGCGTCCACCAGGTCCCATGAGAGGGCCTCCTGGTACCGACGGGTGGGTGTCGGCGGATCGAGTCTCGACGTCGGTGTTCCGAGCGCGGTGGCATACCGAGTGGAGACGGGCTCTCCCAAGACGACGTCGGCGGCGATCATCGCTGCTCTGCGGCCATGCGGTGGGATCACTGCCACCCCGGCTTCGACGAGGCCCGACATCACAAGGGAGATGTCCCCGGCTCCAGTCAAGAAATCGTCTCTGGGGGACCACCACAGTGACGGATGCGCGACGACGGCCACCTTGTATTCGTCTACCGGCAGGAACCCGAGCAGACCCTGGATGGTATCTCTCTGTCTGATGAACGTGGTCCGGTCCAGGTTGGAGCACATCACGACCAGACGTCGGGCGTTGGTTCCTAGGGCATCGCGGTATCGGTCGCGGCGGCCCGTGGCGGCGACCATGCGCTCCCACCCAGGGTCGACGACCAGGTCGTCGCTGGCCTCTCCTTTCTGGGACCCAGTGTGGAAAGCGCGCACCCGCACCTGGGGGGAATCAGCAGGTATGAGGTGGTCGGTGGTGAGCACTACCACCGGAACAGCGAAGTGCGGGACGACCTCGTCCTGTGTGGTCAACACCAGGTCGACAGAGCGATAAGCCACATCTTGCCAAGGAAGGAAGGGCAGATCGGCCTCGGTCAGCGCCCTTTCCAAGGCGGTCGCAGCCTCACCTTGTACGTACGGGGAGGTGGTGGCGCTGATGGCGATGCGCGTGTCGGAGCCGAACAAGGCCAGCACGTCGTGCAGGAGCTCCAAAGACGAGGGGGAGCCAGCGACCAGCAGAATCAGCTTCTGGCCGGGGAGAGGGTCGCGCAACACGGTTTCCTTCTGTCCTCGTTCGTGTTCATGGCTGTGATCGCCATTTTGACGGAACTCGCATGCAGTGTGGCGACCGGTTGTGGCCAACCGGAGTTCCACGGCTAGGCCAGACGGAGCTTGGCGAGGATCGGCGCATGGTCGCTGAGCCCTTCAGCGTCCAGGAGCTGGTAGTCAAGTACACCGCCAGCCAACTCCTGTGTCACGTGGACCTGGTCCACACGGATACGGCCGGATCCGGTGGGACAGCGAAGTGGAGGGTCGTGGCGCTGTTCGGCCAGATGGGCGGCGACGTCCACCAGCCCGGCGTGCTTGAGGGCGTGGCCGACTTTGAGGTTGGGGCGCAGTACACCCTCGTCCAGGACCGCGCGGGCGGCGATGTTGTGCGGCGGTAGATCTGTCCACGGAGGCGGCTCATCGCCGAGCGGGGCCGCGTTGACATCCCCTCCCAAGGAAGGCGACGGGTTCGCGGGATCTGGGATGCCTGTTACGGGGGACCCACGTGTGCGTTGAGAGAAAACGAGGATCCACCGGCGGGTTTCGAGGTGGGAGACCGCATGAGGCCAAGGGGTGGAAGGTGTGTCGGTGCTCATGAGAGTGGATGGGCTCCGGTGCTGTGCTGAGCGGCCAGCACAGCGGCCTCCCGCGGAGTGCGGTCGGTGGTGTTGATGACCAGGTCTGCCTCGCACGCGAGCCACTCCCGGTACGCCTGTTCGTAGTCGCCCACCTTGCCGTTGCGGAACGCGGCGATCTTTACCGCCCGGTCGGGGTCGTCAGGGAACATCTCGTGCCCGGCAATGCGTGCGCGTAGGGCCACAGTGTCGGCATGCAGCAGGATTTGGCATACGAGTGTCCGCCAGGGGCGGCAGGTCCTGGCAGTCGTCCGCGTGCCCGGGCAGGAGGCTGCGCAACATGAAGCTGACCTCTTCGGGGTCGAAGAGGCGGCATTCCGAGACCTGGGGAATGAGCTCGTCGGCGACGCTGGTTTTTCCGCCGCCGAACGGCCCGTTGAGGAAACACGATCATCATGGGACAACCCTTACAGGCCCAGCGGGGGCAACGCTGGAAAAACCGGTTCCCGCCGCTGCGCTTATGTGAGTGAGCAGGGCGCACAGGCGCATCCGGACGACAGGAGTGCGGCCTGTGGCGATCAGGATGCGGCTCTGTTCGGTGGCAGCGGCCAACCCCGCGTGGTGGCGGGTGTCGGAGCAGGCGCGGGGGTAGGGCCAGGCCCGCGCCTTGAGGGCGGCCAGCACGGCCACCACCGTTCGAGGCTCGTCCCACTCAGCGAGTTCGCAGGTTCGGGTGGTCAGCCCGTGGCTGGCCAGGTGGGTCGTGATGCGTTCGTCCGCACCGGTCCCGGTGAACACCGGCGCGTCGGGGAAGGCAGCAGTCCGGTAAGTGGCGGTGATGGTGGCGACGGGGGCTGGGCCGACGGTGTGCAGCAGGAGGCGGACGAACACCCTGCCGGGGCGCATTCGCGTCAGGGCCTGGTCGACGGCTAGGAACGGGTCGTCGGTGAACAGGAGCGCCTCATGTTCGATGACGGTGTCCAAGCTGGCTGCCGCGCGGGCGCACAGCCAGCTCGGGCACACCGACGCGGCCCATCAGGAACTGGAGACGGACGCCACCCTGTTCGAGGACGTCGCAGCCGAAGACGCCGATGCACCGTTCTTCGGGTTCCCGCACCGGCAGGTGCGCATGTACACCTCATCGGTGCTCAGCCACATCGGTGGTGAACATGCGTGGGACACCCAAGAGGAAGCACTGGACCTGTACTCCCACGACTTCCTAGAGCACACGGTGATCCTGCTCGAGCGCGCCCACTACCTACTGGACCAGGACATCGACCAAGCCGCGGAAACCGCCGCCGACGCCCTGCTGAACCTGGGTGCCGAACACCGTCTCCCACTGCTGGTCGACCAGGCCACCGCCTTCGGCGACGAGCTGGCCGAACATAGCTTGGCTGCGGCGAATGACTACCGGTCCCCGAGCAACGAGACAGCCGCGTAACCCAGCAAAAGGCTAGGGGCGCGAGGGGTCTGATGTGCTGGTATGAGAAACCTGCGTGCATGTTCAGATATTTAGAGGAAGCACCTCACGGGTTTGCATGGCCAGACGGACGCCTCTGGTCGAGCTGAGCCCAAGCACGAAAATGCGATGAGTCCGGGAACAGGGGACCAGCCTCGAAACGGTCCGTGTTGCACAAATAAGGCCAATCTTCCCAGAATCAATCATATTGAACGAAAAGGTGTAAATAGTTCAGCAGATAAGATTAATGCCTTTTCGTGTGAATCCTGCTTGCCATGCCCGCGATGCCCCCGCCGACGGTCACCAGGACCTCAGGAGAAGGAATGTCATCAGCGGCTCCTATGGTGCTCTCGTATCCGAGGAAGGATGACATCGTGGCACCACGAGGACCGCAAAAGCCCAAACCCGGTTCGTCGCTAGCGGAGAACCGACCCGAGCTGGCTCAGGAGTGGCACCCCTACCGCAACGACCCCTTGACGGCCGCGGATGTCAAAGCGGGCGCTGGCGCCCATGCTTGGTGGCTGTGCCGATCATGCGGACACGAGTGGCGTGCCCGCATCGGAAGCCGCTCAGAAGGATCAGGCTGTCGACCTTGTTCACTCAAGCGAGCCGCGAAAAAGAAGCAGCGACCCCGCACCAGGGCATCTCTGGCCGAAGAGGCTCCAAGTCTATCCGAACAGTGGCACCCGACTAAAAACTCAACTTCTCCCCAGGAAGTGAGTGCAGGATCCTCGCAAAGAGTGTGGTGGTTGTGCCCGTGTGGGAATTCTTGGCAAGCCCGAGTGGTCGACCGTGCCCGCAGCGGCAACACTGACGGGTGTCCGACATGTGTCGCATCCATTGTCGGAGCAAGGCAAGGATTGATCATGGCAGAGGAAGACTCGGGAGGTGAAGCAAGAAAACTTTCATTGGCTGACACCCACCCGAATCTTGGGCTCCAGTGGCACTCGACCAAGAACGGGGGGCTGACCGCTGCCATGGTCCTCCCCTGGTCCAACCGGGCGGTCTGGTGGAAAGGGTCGTGTGGGCACGAATGGAAAACGAAAATCTCACATCGGGCCATTGCGGGCACCGGTTGTCCCTACTGTGCCCATCGGCTCCCGCATGAGGCCCATAACCTGGCCGTTGCGCACCCCGAGGTCGCAGCTCGCTGGCACTCCACACATAACGGTGAGGTGCGCCCCGAATCCTTGTCCCCGCACTCGGGTTATGTCGCTTGGTGGTTGTGTCCGGCATGCGGCCATGAGTGGGAAGCCGTATGCCGTTCTCAGGCGGAAGGGCGCGGCTGCCCTCGTTGCGCACGAGAGCGCTCTTCGCGAGGCTCTCGCATGCCGCGGGCCAGCCTCGGGGGTGCCCTGCTGGTCGAAGCAAGACCTGACCTGGCCCAGGAGTGGCATCCGACGAAGAACCGCGATGTGGAACTCATGACCGTGGCTTCTTCATCGAACTTGAGAGTTTGGTGGAAAGGCGCCTGCGGCCATGAGTGGGATATGGCGGTTAACCATAGGAATAAAGGCCTCGGGTGCCCCTACTGTTCCGGGCATCGAGCTGGATTTGGAAATGATCTTGCGACGCTGCGGCCGGACCTCGCGGTTGAATGGCACCCCACTCGTAATGGCAGCCTCACGCCTTCAGATGTCGTTGCGGGATCTGCAAGGAAAGTTTGGTGGAAAGCAGACTGCGGACACTCGTGGGAAGCCCATATATTTTCCCGGAGCAGGGGGTCGAACTGCCCCCGGTGTGCCCCCACACTGAATTCCCGTCAGCAAACCGACATGGAACTGGCGCTCGCACTCGCACTGCCAGGCCTGGACGCCTGCCATCCGTCGATCCGGACCTCTGCTCGACTTTACCGTTGCGATATGGTCTGGCCTGACCACGACCTCATCGTGGAGTTCGACGGGAGCTTCTGGCATAAAGAAGCCGAAGATCGCGACCGAGAAAAAGCCGAACGGCTTCGTGAAAGTGGATGGCGGGTGGTGCGCGCTCGGGAGAACCCTCTGGTTCTTCTGAGCGAGGATGACGTTTCTGTGCCGAATGTTCAAGAGTTCGGTGCCGTCGAGGCTTCGAAGAGGATCGCTATGCACCTACGGAGTCTCGGGTTCTCCGCTGTTTGCGGTGATGGTTGGGTCGAGCGCGCCTTGCAGGAGTGTCGACTTCGAGGTCGGGAGTACCACGCTTCACGCAACCGACGCGCCCCGACACCTGATGCCGTCACCGGACGGTGGGAACAAGCTGCCTTGTGGCCGTGATGTCCCACGCTCGACTTGAACCTGTCACCAACGGATGGCCGCCGACCGCGATATGAATGCCTCCCGGAAGACTCAGGGACGGACACCAGCAGCGCTGTTAGATGCACCCTTGAAAACTATAGATTTATGGCCTGTCCGAAAATGAGTGCAGTGCACCAGATGAAGCCTTGCCCGTCCCGTGGTGTGGTTGATGCGCTACGAGATCCCATGCATCAGCTGACCTCAAGCGGTGTGAGTGTCCCGTTGTGAGGGTTCGGATGGGGGATTCCTTCCCCCATCGTGCATATCTGTGTCGCAGTGGTGGAATACGGTGAGAGGCCACCATGGTGCACAGGAATCAGCTCTTCTTCGTAAGCAGGAAAGATCCCTCATCCCCCTGGAGTGCGG
Source organism: Nocardiopsis nanhaiensis (assembly GCF_054778635.1). Classification (NCBI taxonomy): domain Bacteria; kingdom Bacillati; phylum Actinomycetota; class Actinomycetes; order Streptosporangiales; family Nocardiopsidaceae; genus Nocardiopsis; species Nocardiopsis nanhaiensis. The sequence continues at coordinate 52,218 of NZ_BAAGZJ010000024.1, read as the reverse complement.
TCGTGAACAACGCCGAAATCGAACAGGTTCAGCAGGAGGCCCGCGACCTGCGGGAGACCCTCGCCGAACAACACCACCGTTTGGACACCAAGGACCTTCCCCAGGTGGCTCGGCGCAACCTCAAAGTCCAGATCATCAACACCACCACACGGTTACTGGAGGCCGACGCGCACGTACTCACCCTCAACTACCGTCAGCGCCAGCAGCGCATGCGCACGATCAGTTCATGGCTCTGCGCCGGTGTTCTGGCGGTGATCGGGCTTTCCCTCGTGACCACCGTCGTGGGGTTGGCGACCTGGAAGGGCGCGACCCACCTGTTCTTGCTCCTCCAAGCCCTGTTGGTCGGCTGTGCTTGGTGGGTCGAAACGTCCCCGCACTGGGAAGGGATCCCTCGACGGCTGAGCGGCCTGGGATCCTTGGCAGCCGCTGTGCTTCTCTCTGTGTTGGTCGGATGGGGGGCTTTCAACCCATGGATGATGATCGCCTCCATCATCCTCACCATCGCGGGAGTCGGCCTGTACCTCCACGGGACCCCCTCTGCTGCATCTCGTTCCGACAACTGAAACCAGAAGGGCCAGCGTGAACGAGCCGACCCCCCAATCCCTCCGAGACGACCTGGACGACATTGCCCGCCAGTTTTTCGACTTGGACTCCACCGTCGACAAGGCCGTTGATCGCCTGGATGATCTCGAACGCCACCGGGACCTCGAACTCCCCGAACGACTGGACACGATCGAGGCGACCGCCGAAGAGGCACGTGACGAACTCGCTGAGGCGTTGAAGGAGATCCGCGGCATGCGCTCGCATGTGCGCTGGCTCGAACGGGTTCTGGCGCAGACAGCCGACCTGCCCCAGGCCCACCTGGACGCGTCCGACTCCACCATCGAGAAACTGGTCGCCCGCATCAAGCGAGGGCGGGTGCTGGAGACCAAGGTAGCGCCCCCAGGCGAACTCACACGCCTGCAATGGCTCATCGACCGTCCCGACCAGCTCACCGATGACCTCGACGCACTCACCGACCAGGCATCGGCGTTGAGCCGCCCATTGCGGGACATGGCCCCTGGACACGCCGACTACCGGGCGCGAGTCACCGCGTTTTCCTCCCTCACGCACAAGATCCGCGCCGCGCAACAGGCAGTGGAGCAGGCTCAACAGCAAGCCAAGAAGGTGCGCCAGGACAAGCACCAGAAGGAGAGCGTCAACAGCGCGGTCGGACCGGACATCCTGGACGGGCAACGTGCACGTACCCAGCTGACCCGCATCCTGCGCGCACGGGTGTCCGAGGCCATCACCGAGGTTCAGCGGCTACCGAAATGGTTCACCCTCGCCTTGGGCCATGAGCCCCCACGCCAGGGCGTTGAGGAATGGATGCCCACCGCAGTCGATGTGATCGCTCATCGTCTGCTGCGGGGTATCGACGACCCGGTCAGCGCGCTGGGATCCTCCCCCCGCTATGACGATCCGTTCTACAGCGAACACCTCGACCTCCAGCAACGGATCGCTGACCTGCCGTAATCATCCTGGCCCGGAAGCACCGCACCGGATCCCTTGCAGCGGTGCACTGTGGGCCGAAACCCCTCCAACGAGACGGAGCACCCTCTGTGGATCTCGACCAGTTCACCTCCAACGAGCAGCGGCTCCTGCGCATGGTGGCCATGCTCCCCCAACCCGGAGCCGAAGAGTACGAGCTCTTCTGGAAGGACGTGGCTCACGAGATGGGGGACAAGACCGACTACGTCACCGGGAAGATGATCGCGGAGGTCAGCCAAGCGCTGTCCCGAGATCCCCGGCAGCCCGGGCCCGGTGGACACCACCGCGGGCTGTGCGATCTGGCGTGCCGGATGATGTACCTGTTCAACGACCCCAGCGAGACGCTCCTCGGCTCGATCGGGGGACGCCTCAACAACGGCCAGGGGCCGTTGCGCATGATGGGACGGACCTGGGTGAATGAGCTCCACCACGTGTGTCTGACAGTCCTCGTCGACGCCTATGACGGCTCGGCGCTGCAAGAGCGGTTGAACGCCTGGGTGATCGAGAACGAGCGCCAACGCCTGGAGCGCCTGAGAAACCGTGCCCAACGTTTCCAGTAGCCGCTCCGGTCACCGATAACTCACGAAGGGAGCCGTACCGATGCGCATCATGAGCTACAACGTCAAAAGGTCGACGGAGACCGAGATTGGGAGCCGTTCGCCGCACTGCTCACGGCGTACTCCCCGGACATCATCTGCTTGAATCGCCCAGGGTTTCGTCGAGGCTCAGTTAGGTGGCTCCGTAGGACATCATCAACAGCCCGACACAGCTCGCCGCCAGCCCTCAGCGATGACCGTGCCCGCCGCGAAGCGGCGAGCGGCGGCCGGGGCGGTCAGAGCGCCGACGATCAACCCCAGCGCGGCTGGAGCGAACATAGGGAAGGGCCGTTGCCTGGTCTCGGTTCCGATGCCTCCCTGACGGCTAGCGCCGACCTCACCAACGTCCACGTCGATCATCTGGCCAGCAACTCCGCAGGCCGCCTGGTCTGACCTTGTCCGGCCAGGTCAGGACTCAACTGCGAGATCGCCTGGGATATCGGTGGCAGCTGCTATTACAAGTAAAGACGATCGCCCGCTTCATCCCCTTCTGACTGTCGGAAGGCTTACGAGCGCTGCGCCAAGGTCAGTGTTATCCCAAGCCCCGCGCCCTGCGTGGAGACACCCGCGTACGGCAAGATTGGGCTGGCGAACGGGACGAGAGCTAGAGGTGCCTCTGTGGACGACTTGTTGGACAACGCGAACGCGATGGACATCCACTGGGAAGTACCCTTGGATGCCCCGAAAACACTGCACGTCGACACCGTGCTGGTCGGAGCGCAGCCTGATGCGCTCGAGGTTGTCGTCGCCCACGCTCAGGCCAGACCCAAGGTCGAAGACATGCGGCGGCTATGGAAAGCCCGTTGGGCCATGCGCGCAGCCCCCGTGGCCCTGGTGGTTCAGTACGAGTCCGCCCACGGCAAGCGGGCCGCGGTCTGCGGTCTACGCGAGGACGCCGACGTCGTATTCGACTTCGATATCGGGCAGGTAGTACGGGTGGGCATCGCCGCCTTTGACTCACCGACTGTTCCTGAGGGGGAACGTTTCTTCCAGAAGCTGCTCTCGAACCCGGCGGAGAATCAGATCCTCGGGCTCACGAACACAGGACTGTTTGCCTCCCACGAGCTACGCGCAGGGGTACCTCAGCGCCCCGACTGGCAGGAGCAGAAGGCCCTGGCCCGCTCCCTGGTGGCGCACCGTGGGACGGGGTTGCTCGACGCCCTCGGCTACGACGTTTCTCCTTACCAGTCCGCGGGTTTCCTTCTCAGCACCAAGGACGGGCCGCGCCGCGCAGTCGCCGTCTTGATCGAGGACAGCGAGCACTTCGACCGGCCCTCCTCACGCCTGAATGCCGAATCGCCGGTGCTCTACGGGCTGAGCATGGCCCAGCAGCAGGAACTTCCGTGGCTGTTGCTTCTGCGTGACACCCAGGTGCGGTTGTACTCGGCCAAACCCCAGGTAGGGGTGGGGCGTAAAGGCCAAACCGAGACCTACATTGAGCTCGACCTCGCCCTGCTGGACGAGGACTCCGCCACCTACCTCCCGCTCCTCTTCCACGCCGACGCCCTGTCCCCCACGGGCAGCGTCGACGACATCCTGCAGGCCTCCACCAACCATGTGGCCGCTCTAGGAGCGCGGCTGCGCGAACGCATCTACACCGAAGCCGTGCCCGCACTGGCCGTCGCTGTCGCCTCCCACATGGGGGCCGAAAGCGAAGAGAAATTGGAGGAGGCCTACCAACGAACCCTGGTCATCCTGTTCCGGCTCCTGTTCGTGGCCTACGCGGAAGACCGTGGCCTCCTGCCCTACCCGGGCAATCCCCGCTACACACGCAAGGCATTGAAGACCCTGGCCAGGGAGTTCGTCGACTCCCCGAGCGAGGAGTTCGACGTCCACGCCACGGACTTGTGGAACGACCTGTTGGCAGTATGGCGCGCCATTAACGACGGCAACGAAGAGTGGGACGTGCCCGCCTACAACGGCGGCCTGTTCGCCGACGACGAGCATCATCCTTCCGGTCGCGAGATCAGCCAGATGCAGCTCACCAACGCCGAGATCGGACCGGCGCTGCGGGCGCTCCTGGTGGACACCTCCGACGATGGGGTATTCGGTCCGGTTGATTTCCGTAGCCTGTCGGTGCGGGAATTCGGCACGATCTACGAAGGCCTGCTGGAGTCCTCACTGAGCATCGCCCCCACTGATCTGACCCTGTCCAAAGACCAGACCTTCGTCCCGGCCAAGGCCGACCACAAGGTCGAGGTCCCAGCTGGGCGGGTGTACTTCCACAACGCCTCCGGTAAGCGCAAAGCCACCGGTTCCTACTTCACCAAGTCCTTCGCCGTTGAGCACCTGTTGGACACGTCCCTGGAACCGGCGCTCACCCAGCACCTGCACCGGCTCCACGCGCTGATCGACCAGGGCGAAGAGGCCAGAGCCGCCGAGGCGTTCTTCGACTTCCGGGTCGCGGACCTGGCGATGGGCTCGGGCCACTTCCTCGTCGCGGCCATCGACCGGATCGAGCGCCGGTTGGCTGCCTTCCTCACCGAGCACCGGCTTCCTGCGGTGAGCGCGGAGCTGGAGCGGCTCGCTCAGATTGCCCGCGCGGCCCTGGGGGACCAAGCCGACCAGGTGGAGATCGAGACGTCCATGCTGCTACGCAGGCAGATCGCCCGGCGCTGCATCTACGGGCTTGACCTGAACACGATGGCGGTGGAGCTGGCCCGCTTGGGCATCTGGATCCACACCTTCGTGCCCGGTCTGCCCATGTCGGCACTGGACCACGGCCTTGTTGCCGGCAACAGTCTCACCGGGATGGCCACCATCGACCAGGTCCTGGATGTGCTGGACGCGAACCGGACCCCGGGGCAGGTCAGTTTCTTCGCCGAGCAGATCGAGACCACCCTGGAGAAGGCGCGGACCCGACTGCTGCGCGTCGGCAGGACGGCCGAGGCGACCAAGCAGGAGGTGCACGCGGCCCGCGAGGCCCACGCGCAGGCCCTTCAGGAAGCCGAGGACGCCAAGGCGCTGCTCGATGCGGCCGTGGCAGTACAGATGGGGGCCGTCCCGCTGCCCATGGACCCGGATCAGGCCATCGCCAGGGGTAGAAGTGAGGAGGCGCGCGAAGCCGTTGCCGCGGTGCGCGCCACGCATCTGCTGTACCAGTTCCCTGAGGTCTTTCTCCGCCCTGAGGGGGGCTTCGATGTGGTCCTGGGCAACCCGCCGTGGGAGAAGGTGCGGTGGGAGGCCGCCCCGTACTGGGTGGGTGTCTCTCCTGGTCTGATGGCGCTGACCGACAAAGCACGTGAGAAGAAGATCGAGGAGCTACGGGCTGAGCGCCCCATGGAGGCCGGGCGGGAAGAGCAGGAACGGGGGGAGCGCGAGACCCTCCAAGCCCTGTTCAAGAAGGCCTACACGCTGCGCGGCGGCACCCATCTGGAGCTGGCACAGCTCATGCTGGAACGCGCCTTGCGGTCGCTATCCCGCACGGGGCATCTGGGGCTGGTACTGCCGCGCCAGAGCATGGTGCTGGCAGGCTGGAAAAAGCTACGCGGCCATCTAGTGGGCTCCCACGACCTGCGCATCATCCAGGGACGCAACCACGGCGAGTGGATCTTCGAGGAGGTCCATGCCTCCTACGCGGTGATTCTGCTCTCGGTGGGACCACGTAGGAACCGCATCGTTGAAGTCGGCGTCGCCCGTAGCCCTAAGGAAGTCACCGCCGTTGCCGCGGGCCGCAGTATCTCTTTCACCGCTGATGAGCTGGGGACCCTGTCGGACGCGAACGTCGTCCCCTGGTTCAACGAACCGGAAGACCGCAGGGTCTTCGACATCATGCGGGCCCTACCTCGTATCTCCTCCGGGCAGGGGTGGATCCGCGCCTCGCACGATGCCCGTTGGGACTTCACCGGAAGCGGCCCCGACAAACGGCTCGTCACGCCCCAGGACGCTCCAGGTGCTTGGAAGGTGCTGATGACCCGGCACGTGGACGCGTTCACCTTCGACGACGAACCGCACAAGCAGTTCGTCGCCGATCTACGCCCACTCTCCGAACTCAAACGCGGTGTGGCCCTCACCGACGGCGCTTTCACCCTGGGGGCGGGACACCCGTTGTTGATCTTCCGCCGTCCCAGCCGCAGTGACGACAGCCGCACCCTCATCGCCACCGCACTGCCCGAAACGGGATACCTGCACAACAAAGGTTCTGTGCACGCCATCATGCACGACATCACCTCGTCCCCCACTTCCCGGCTTGCACTGGTGGGTCTGGTGAACACGCTGACGATGGACTGGTGGGCGCGGCGCTTCGTGGACCGGCATGTCACCTCGCCCATCATCAACCAGCTCCGGATCCCCGCGTGGGACAGCGACGGCATCGCCACTGCCGCCGCGATCACCGGTTCCCTGCTCAGCCGCGGAGGCAGCACCCGCCTGGCCGGCGGCATCGACGTCACCGACCGGCACCAGGGCACCGACAGCGTGGAACTGCTGGCCGAGCTCGAACGCCTCACCCTGCGCGGCTTCGGCCTCCAGCACCACGACCTGGAGGTTATGGCGCAGGATTTCAGCACCACCGGGCTGTCGCCCGAGCTCCGCACCGCCTTGAACCTCGGCAAGGGAACCTCGCAGTGACCCCCCACAACTACAGGCCCGAATTCGCCACCAACATCCCGCAGGAAGGGGAGACGGTCGCTGGCGCGATCAACACCCTCCTGGGCGGGCTACGCACCCGGCTGGTGCAGCCGCCGGACCTGGCCATCGCCACGGCCTACTTCAACCCGGGCGGGTTCGCCCTCCTCGCCCAGGAGCTGGAGCAGGTCGGCCAGGTGCGCCTGCTCCTAGGCGCTGAACCCGCCCAAGAACAGCCCCAGGTACGGCCGCTCAACCACAGCCCGAAGAAACGCCGAGGGCGCGGTTCCGCACCTGCCCCCGAAGTACGCCGCGCACTGGAAGGCCACCAACGATCCCTGTACCAGGACCGGGACCTGATGGGTTTCACCCGCGAGACCGACGCCCGGGAACGGCGCCTGGTCGCCTGGCTGCGCGAACACCCCAATGTGCAGGTGCGGCGCTACGAGCAGGGATTCCTACACGGCAAGGCGTTTCTCGTGGAGACCGACACGACCGGGGTGATCGCCGGGTCCAGCAACTTCACCTACGCCGGTCTGGCCCGCAACAACGAGCTGAACCTGGGCCACTACCAGCCACACGTGGTCGGACAGGTCCTGGACTGGTTCGACCGGCAGTGGGAAGCCGCTGCCGACTACGACCTTGCGGCCCTGTACGAGGCGCGGTGGAATCCGCACCAGCCCTGGCACGTGTTCCTGCGTATGCTGCACGAACTCTACGGAGCCGACCTGGAGGAGGATACTCACGGTGACTCGCGTCTGGGCCTGACACGCTTTCAGGCCGATGGCGTGTGGCGGGCCAAGAGGATCCTGCAAAGGCGCCGCGGAGTCCTGATCGCCGACGAGGTCGGTCTGGGCAAGACCTTCCTCGCTGGAGAACTGATCCACGAGGCGGTCTTTGAACGCCGCCAGAAGGTATTGATCATCGCGCCGGCCACTCTGCGGGACGCCACCTGGCGGCCGTTCCTGCGCGAGCACAACCTCGCTGCGGTCGAGTGCGTGTCCTTCGAGGAACTCGTCGCCCACATCGAGGACGCCGGTTCCCACAACTCCGCACTCCAGAACCCCGACCAGTACGCAATGGTCGTGGTCGACGAAGCGCATGCCCTGCGCAACGACAGCACCAAGCGAGCAGCGGCCGTGCGGCGGCTGTTGGCGGGGTCGGTGGCCAAAGACCTGGTGGAGTTGACCGCCACCCCGGTCAACAACAGCCTCGACGACCTCCACAATCTCATCAGCTACTTCGCCACCAACGACGCCGAGTTTGCGGACGTGGGCATCCCCAGCCTGCGCGCCTACTTCAATCGGGCCTTGGCACTGCACCCCGACGATCTGTCCCCCGAGTACCTCTTCGACGTCTTGGACGAGGTAGCCGTCCGCCGTACTCGGCGCTTCGTCAAGAACCACTACGTGGGCGACGAGGTGGTCATCAACGGTAGGAAGCGGGAGATCAGCTTCCCCACCTGCCGGGTGCAGCGCATCGACTACAACCTGGACACGCTGCTCCCGGGCATCTTCGAGGAGCTGGCCACGGCACTAGGCGCCGACAACCACCAGGAAACCGACACCGTCGACGGCACACTCACCGGGGTCATCCTCGAGCGTCTGGGGGCGGTGCTCACCATGGCCCGCTACGTCCCCTCGCGGTTCAAGAAGACGGGGGCAGCGGAGCAGTACGAGGCCCAGAACGCCGGATTGCTGAGGTCCAACCTCCTCAAGCGCTTCGAGTCCTCGGCACGGGCTTTCGAGAAGACCGTGGGCAAAATGGTCGACTCCCATGTGCTGTTCCTGGAAGCGTTGGATTCAGGGATGGTGCTGACCGGTAAGGCCCTCAGCGAGTGGGAGGACTTCTCCGGTGAGGACATAGAGGACTTCCTGGACGCGGTCGACTCTCAGGAGAACGTCTCCAGCGCCGATGGCTACGACGTCGAACGTTTGAGGGAAGCAGTCGAAGCCGACCTGGCGCTCCTGCAGGAATTCCGCACGAAGGTCCAGACGGTCGACTTCCACAACGACCCTAAAGTCGCTGAACTCATCGATCAGCTCGCCGCCATAGCCCAGGAGGCTCAGGAGGAGGGCATCGGAGAGGACGACGTCCGCAACAAACGCAAAGTCCTCATCTTCACCTACTTCTCCGACACCGCCGACTACCTGGACAAGGCGGTCAAACACGCGATCACCGTCAATGAATCCCTGGCCGCGTACCGGGACCGAGTCGTCCTGGTAAAGGGCAGCGACAAGGCCAACCGCGGCAACGCCATCACCGGGTTCGCCCCCATGACTGCAGGCACCGGCACGGAGGAGGACCGTTACGACATCATCGTGGCGACCGACACCCTCGCTGAGGGAGTCAACCTCCAGCAGGCGCGCCACATCATCAACTACGACCTGCCGTGGAACCCTATGCGCCTGGTCCAGCGCCACGGTCGCATCGACCGCATCGGATCACCTCATACCGAGGTGTTCATGCGGTGCTTCTTCCCTGACCAGGGCCTGGACGCGGTCCTGCGTCTAGAAGAACGCCTTCAGCGCAAACTCAAGCAGGCTGCCGCGTCCATCGGGCAGGACACGGTCCTGCCCGACGTGGCAGCAGTGGAACGTGTCATCACCGACACCCGGGAGCAGATTGAGCGCCTACGCCGGGAGGAATCAATCCTGTTCTCGGATGAGGGCAACTCCTCCCTGTCGGGTGAGGAGTATCGGCGCCAACTTACCAACGAGTTCCAGAACTCCCAGGTCAACGACACGGTCCTGGGCCTGCCCTGGGGGTCGGGTTCGGGGTTCCAACGCCCGGGCGCGGATCCGGGTTTCGTATTCTGCACCCGCATCGGTGACCACCCCAAGCCGTGGCTGCGCTACGTGCCGATGAACAAAGACCTCACCGTTCAGGCGAACCCCGTTGAGGAAACGGCCGTGGTCATCAACGACGTCCTGTCCTGCCTGGCTCAGGGCACACCGCCAAGCGTCACCACCGAACCCGTACTGGATGAGCAGACGTATCAAGCAGCCTTCGACGCTTGGGAAGTGGCTCAGGAGAACATCCTCGCCCAGTGGAAGCGGCAGACCGATCCGCTGAATCTGTCCCCGCAGGTGCCCAAGGCCATGCGCGACGCATCAGCACTCGTCCGGGCCCACGGGTCCTTCCTGGAGAAGCAGGTAGAACTAGACCGGCGCCTCAACGCCCCCTATGCGCCTCGCATCCAGCGAGAAGTCCGGTGGATCCTGGCCGACCAGCACATGACCGACAAGGAGAAGGTGCGGGCCCTGTACACGTTCGCTGAGTCCAACGGTCTGACGCCCCCTCCGAGGGTGCAGCCACTGCCCCCGGCGGACAAGGAGGACATTCACCTCGTCTGCTGGATCGCTATCACCCCTACCGAGTAGCCCAGCAGCAGAACCGGCGCTGGACAGCGTGCTCGGACAGGAGACATATCAGCTCCTGCTGCCCGCCGGTGAAGCCGCGGAGGAAACGAAGGTCCCGCTTCCCACCGTCGCTCGCGTGCCGCACTCGCTGAGGTATACGTTCGTCTCGCGCGGGGCCGCCCTGGACTACGACGGTTAGGAACCCAGCCGTCAGAGCCACGCCGCTGCGTCATCTGTTCGATCTATAAGATTCAAAAGACACCGACGATGTCGAACATGTATTCGATTATATTTGCGCAGGTCGGTGGCTCGCGCACACCTCACGTCGGCACATGAGGCGGCCTCTCACGCGGCAATCCCCTGCCAGAAGGCGATCCGGGCGGAATTCATGCGCCGCGCCCGCGCAGCCTCCTTTAGGCTAAGCTCCTCCCCACCCCCTTGGAGTACATGCATGAGCACCCCGCCCCCCATCGACGCGTCCCAGGCCCATTCCGCACGCATCTGGAACTACTGGCTGGGCGGCAAGGACAACTACCCGCCCGACCGCGAGGCGGGTGACCAGATCGTGGCGGTCTTGCCCGAAATCGTCGACATCGCCATCGCCACCCGCGCTGTCCTGGTCCGCATGGTCACCCACCTGGCCACGACCGAGGGCATCGACCAGTTCCTAGACATCGGCACCGGCCTGCCCACCGCCAACAACACCCATGAGGTCGCCCAGACCGCCAACCCGGCCGCCCGGGTGGTCTACGTCGACAACGACCCCCTTGTGCTCACCCACGCCCGCGCTCTGCTCACCGGCACCTCCGAGGGCGCCACCGACTACGTCCACGCCGACCTGCGCGACCCGGCCGCCATCCTGGCCAAGGCCGCCCAAACCCTGGACCTGAGCCGGCCCGTCGCCATCACGATGTTCGGGGTCCTGCCGTTCGTCGGCGAAGACACCGAGGCAAAGGCGATCATCGACCACCTGTTGGGGGCGCTGCCTTCGGGGAGTTTCCTGGCGATCGTGCACAGTACCAGTGCAGTGACCGGTGAGGCGATGGAGGAGGCCGTGCGCCGATGGAACGATGCCGGCTCGGCCGTCTACCACCTGCGCACCCCGGAACGGATTACGTCTCTGTTCGGCGGGCTGGACCTGGTGGAGCCCGGGGTGATCTCATGCCCGCTGTGGCGACCCGAGCCGGTGGAGGTCGGGCAGGCGAGGGAGATGGATGAGTTCTGCGGGCTGGCGCGCAAGGGATGTAGCGAATGAGGATGGATCTCCCACGGGCACCGGTTAACGCTCGTCCATGGCGGTGGGCTCGGCGACGAAGACCACCGCCAATTCGTTCAGGTGCGTGAGCTCTACGGGGTCTGTCACCACAGCCCCAATCCCTCCAGGAGGCGGGCCGCCTTGGGCAACTCGGGGGTCGGCCCGGTGTCGGCGGGCGCCGTGAGGGGCACTTTGCGGTCGAGGCGGATGAGTTCACGCCACCGCAGCAGGTCCTGGCGGTGCTCGAGTACGCGCAGGCCGACGGCTCCAATCAGCCGGTCGCCGACGAGCACTTCCTCCAGGCCCCCGCCACCCGACAGCAGTCGTTTGGCGGTGGCTGGACCGACACCGCCTACCCCCGGGATGCTGTCGGCAGGGTCACCGGTCAGCGCCCGGTAGTCGGGCCACTGGCCCGGGAGCACACCGAACCGGGCGAGAACATCGGAGGCGGCAACGACCTGTCGGCCGGTTTTGGCGGCGGTGTTGAGCACACGGGCCTGTGGGTCTTCCAGGAGTTGGAGGAAGTCCTTGTCCCCCGACATCACCAGCACCGGCCGATCTGCCTCGGTGGCCGCTGTGGTCAGGGTGGCGATCACGTCGTCGCCTTCGGCGGTATCGATCTCGATCCAGGCAACCCCGGCCAAGTCCAGGCCGCGCCTAGTGTCGGGCAGCGACTCGATGGGGCTGTGGTCGGCCTCGGCCCGGTCGGCCTTGTAAACGGGATCTGCCTGGATGCGTGCCGTGCTCCCGTACTCGCCGTCGAAAACCACGACGACCTGATGGTGGGCGGCGTGGTCCAGGTGGGCTTTGCGGAGCAGCGCGAGGAAGCCGAAAACACCGGTCAGATCACGTGCGCCATCGCGTGAGGTGATACGCGCGGGGAACCCGAAATAAGAGCGGTACAGCAGGTGGTGCCCGTCAACGAGCAGAAGGGGTGTAGGTGACATAGCGCCCCCCGGGATAGTGCGTGAACAGGACAGAAAGAGCCTGTGACCGGGGCGACCGGGTCCCGCTGGTGGGAGTGTCAGGCTAGCGCACCGGGCCCGCTCGTGCCCCAGAAGCGGCGTGTGGGGCGGCGATGGCACACTGGCCATCTACCCCCGACACGAGGAGCCACCGTGGACGATGACCACTGCCCCGGCCACACCCCTGCTGCTGCGGCCATCGACGCAGCGTGGGCAATCCAAATCGAGTTGAGCACCCGAGTGGGACCTGGTCGGCTGCCGCACGACTGCGGACTTCTGAGGGAGGAACTGGCCTGCTTGCACTCGCTGTTCACCACAACCAGGGCTTCTCTCAGCCCTATCGCTTTGGGCGCGGAGCAGAAGGCCGACCAAGTGCATCAGGTGGCCGAGCGCCTGCGCGAGCAGATTCTACGGCCGTTCCTGAACCGCTGGCACGCGCTGCTGGCCGCGCATGAGACCATACGGTTCGAGGGCGAGGCCATGGCCGATCATGAGGCGCGCTGGGAGCACAACGGCCGGTTTCGCACGGAACTGGCCGCGCTCGCCGCGCCTCTGGGCCAGGTCAACGCCGAACTCAGCGACATCACGGGTGGCGACCTCGAGCTCGCTTCCGTGTGAAACGCGTGGTCTGTCGACCACGTCCCCAAGCCCCAGGCCCACAGCACAAACACCACCGACCCATGGCCACCACCCCACGCCCCCGAGTCGGTTACCGCGCTGCCACGGTCGGGAGAAGGGCGGTCAGTGCTCACACTGATTGCGCAGCATGGAGGAAGGTCCGGGGAACACCGCGGCCTGGCCGCGGCCGTTCCAGGGCTCGGTTATGGTGCACCTCGCCCTCGGCGACGTCCAGGTGGTTGCCGTCGGGGACAATGAAGGTGTAGCACACCTACTTGACCGGGATGCGGTAGGTGAGGGTGTCTTTCGCTCTCGCCACCTGCTGGAGTTCGCCGGTATTCATCGGGTTGTTGAAGCTGAACTGGTGGGTGATGAGCACCGTCGCCCACCCGTGGGTGACCAGGTCCAGATAGAAAGTCTCGGGCACCTGGCCCTCGAAGGTGAGGGGAGGGCTAGCGGTGGGTGCGCAACTCATCCGCACGCTGTAACGGTCACCTTCACGGACCGGTTCGATGTGGAAGCTCTCCTTGGCCCGGGGATCGAACAGCGGCCCGAGGGGAATGGGCACCCACACCCCTGCGGGGGACCGGCCTAGGAAGACCGACTCCATCGTGGGGTTGAGGATCAGGGTCGGCACCGCTCCGGGGGTAGCCGCGGGCAACAGGGAATCCAGGGCGTAGGTGCTCCACTGATCGGGTTGGTATAGGCCGGGGTCGACCCAGCCCGCCTCGCGGCAGTAGGGGTGGTAGAGCGCCGCCTGGACGCTGGGGCCGAGCACGTCAAAGACCAGGCAGGGGCGCGGACCCTCCAGGAGGGTGCTGCCGCAGTGCTGGCAGTCCCACAGGTGCAGGCGCTTGAGGACCCGGCTGAGGGAGATGCGCTGGTCGTCGATACCGGCGATGGTCACGTCGGTCTGCTGGAGGGGCACGGTGGTCTCCGGTCTAGTCGGCCGCTGCCGCGGTCATGGTCGCACCGAGCACGGGGTGGTGTCAGGCCGGCGAGGGCTGATCCCCACGAAATCGCCAATGACTGATGGAAAGGTGGAAATGCACCGGTGTTGTTCAGATTAGAAAAGCTCGCAGAGTTCAACCTTCCTCGCCTTTTCTCTGCTGGGCATCCACATGGAATCGCTACCCCAGAGGTCTTTCTGTAGCCTGGATGAAGGGTCTATTCATTGAGGCTTGCTCATGAGCCTCACTCGTTCAATAACGATGCTATCCCATGGAATGGATAATCACTGGCCTTTTTTCGAAGTTGCTCGATATCCTTCACTGGTGGCGATGGCGGCTGCATTCCCTTGCGCGCCTGTAGGGTGCTGACATCGCCCTCACGTTCGTTCATGTACGGCCGATGGTCGACGCCTCAGGGATGATGACGCCAGGTATTGGCCGATGCCAGCCATCGAAGCCGCGCATTCGACCAATCCGAGTGCATGCTCTGGGTGCAGCCAAGCGATCTCCAGATCGGCTTCACTCCCCTCCGGTGCGCTGATGCCTTGTTGTGCGCCGGTCACACACCACAGGCTCGTGCACGCTGCATCCAGGTCGGGGCGCATGATCACCGACTCCAGCGCATGCCATTGTCCCCCGCGCAAGCCGACCTCTTCAACCAACTCTCGGGCGGCGGCAGCCTGTGGCGTCTCGTCTTCGCCCACCGCGCCGCCGGGCAGTTGAAGCGCGGTGCCCGTCACGTAGTGCTCTTGGCACACGAGCGCGATCTGTCCGAATTCGTTGCAGGCGACGATGCGTACGAGATCGTAGCTGCGCATGTGCAGGTACTCCATCGGAGTTCCTGCGGGAGAGAGGACGCGGTCGCGATATACACGCAGCCGGGGATGTGTATATTCCTCCGCGCTCTCCAGGCGCTTCCAGTTGATCTGCACGTGCTCTCCTATGCATTTTGGGAACCACGCAGGGAATGATCATTCTTGATGGAATGATGTGGCTGCTCGTGTCGTGCTTCTTGAATAATTCTGAGGCATGTTCGGATTATTGGCGCGGTGGCGTTGGGTTTCTACGGCATGGGCGGAAATTCATGGGTGTTGGGCAGCGGAGTCGACGGGGCCGGGTGCGCTGACGCGGCGGTACAACAGCCCTACGAGCAGGGCCGCCACCACGAGCAGCACACCGCAGGCCGCTACTCCGAAGCGGGGGCCGGCGAGTTCGGCCAGCACCCCGACCAGCAGGCTGGAGATGGCCTTGCCGCCCGAGCCGGCTGCGAACCAGAGCCCGCTGAGGCGGCCTTGCAGGTGTTCGGGTGCGTGCAGGTTGATGAGTTGGGCGGCGGTCTGGTGGGCGTAGGCCATCAGGGAGGCGACCGCGGCCAAGACCAGCACCAACCACAGCCAGGGGGCCATCGCCACGGCGATGAGGACACCGCCCAGGACGGTGACGATCCGGAGCAGCAGGCGCCCTGAGGGGGTGTAGGACCCACCACCGGTCAGGAGTTGGCTGAGGATCCCTCCCACCGCCAGCGCGACCCCGACCCACCCGAGCACCCGGGCTTCCTGGTCAGGGTTGGCGGCGAATTCCGACAGGACCAGGATCTGCAGCCCGGATTGGATCGTGCCCATCGCGATCATGCCCACGGCAGCTCCCAGGAGCAGAGCGGCCATCACGTCAGGGTCTGCGCGGATGTGGCGCACCCCCTCGAGGATCCCTCCGCGCTGGGTCCCGGCACTGGCAGAGCGCGTGAGCCGGTCGTGGGGGCGGATGCACCAGATGAGGATGATGGGGGCCAGGGCGGCACAGGGGGCCAGCCACATCACTCCGGCCACACCCCAGATCGGAATCAGGATCCCTGCCAGAGCGGCTCCCACCAAATTGCCCGATTGCCAGGTCAGCGAGTTCAGGGATCCGCCGGATTTGCGGGGGTGCAGGCCTGCGGTGTTGGTCTTCGGTAGGACTTCGCCCAGGAAGGCCTGCTGAAGCGGGTTGGACCAGGCCGTCAGAATGCCGCTGAGAAACAGCAGCGTGTAGACGTTCCAGAGTTGGGCGGTGCCGGTCAGTGCCACGCCCGCTAGGGATGCGGCGACCAGGGCGCCCAGGACCTGTTGGACCAGCATGGCCCTGCGGCGGTCCCACCGGTCCACCTGTCCGCCCAGGAAAGGCCCGAAGAGGATGGTCGGAATGAACTGGATGGTGATGACCGCGGCGGTGGGAAGCGCCCCACCATCGGTGATCTGCCAGACCAGGTATGTGGTGGCCACGGTCAGGGCGCCCCCGGCGATGAACGAAATCGCCTTGCCCAGGAACATGAGCCTGAAACCCCGGTAGGTCAGGGCCAGGAAGAGCTGTCGCCAGGACCACGGCGCGGGTGCCGTCATCGGTCCACCTCCGTTCCGCCGAGGTGGAAGGTGGCCAGGGTGTCCCACCGGTACTGGTGAGCGGTCGCGTCTTGGAGGACGTTGGCGAGAACCAGGGTGTTGACGGTCCACGGCACCGGTGTGGTGTGGGTGGCCTGCGCGTAGGGGGTGGAGTCCGTGGCGCTGGTGCAGTAGCCGGTGGTCAGGTGCGGCGAATTCGGGGGGTGTTGCAGGGCCTGGTGGCCCAGGGTGGCGGCGGTTGCTTGGACGACGGCCTCGTCCACCTTTTCGAACCCCCGGTCGGGGTCGTTGATGTGCAGGAGTGTGGACCACCGGTTCACTGTGGGTGTGCACTGCACAGTGAACGGCTCAAGCGGGGTGAGCGTCTCGCGCAGGGCCTTGAGGTAGGTCTGGCGTTCGCTGTCCGATACCGCGGTCGGGTCCAGGCTGAGTTTGCGCACGGTGGCGTGTAGCCAACGGGCCGGGACCGCGGACAGGTGGGCGGCCAGGGGGTCGGTGGTGAGACGGGTGTGGTGTTGGTGCAGCAGTGCGGCGAGGTCGGCGTTGGCGGGTGCGTGCAGGCGGGGGACCGCGTATAGGTGCCAGATCCGCCTGTGTGGTGGCCATCGTCGTGGGCCGTCGATGAAGCGTTCCATGTCCATTGTGTTGGCCTTTCATGGTTGGGGGTGGGGCAGGCCCTGGTCGTCCTCGGTGTGCTCGTCGGTGTCGGAAACGGTGAGTTAGGCCGGTTGGATGGTGCGCACGCGGTGTCCCCTCCAAGAGCGGCGGTGGGGATGGTGGTGGCTGTCCATGGCCCCCACGGGGATGTGGCAGGGCGAGGCGGTGGAGTGCAGCCACCACAGAGCCCGGCTCCCGTCCAAGTCGTGACTGATGTGGGTGCGAAAGCATGGTGCGGCGCCGAGGTTCTCACCGCGCAGGGGCGCGGTGCCCATGCGTCAGTGTGTGGGCGCACCCAGTTCTGCCAGCTGGGCCGCGGCCTTCTGCGCGACAGGATGCTGGGAGGGCACGCGGTGGTGAGCGCGCTGCAGGTGGCCGATCTCCTCGGCGGTCTGGCCGCGAGCGCGGGCGAGCGCAGCCAGGTCCAGGTGCACACTCGCCTCCTGAACGAGGGACCCGCAGATGCGTGCGGCCGCCAACGCCTGCAGGGCCACCATTTCCACTACCGGCAGCTGCCCTGGGTCGTTCCGGTCCAGGAGCAGGGCGATCATGCCCTGGGCCGAGCGGGTGGCCTGGTACACATCCGGCGGGTCCAGCTCCAGGAGGGTCCGGTAGGAGGAGGTGAACGCCGCCAGGGCTGGGCTGGTGTGGCCCTGACGGGTGTGGATCTCGCCCAGGCGCCGGCGTTGCAAGGCCGCTCCGCGCATGTTGGTGATCTGCTCGTGCAGGTGCAGGGAGCGGGTCTGTGCCTGTTCGGCCTCGGCCAGCTGGTCGAGCTGCGCGAGCAAGGTCCCGATCGATTCGTAGGCCGAGGCCACCCCTTGGGTGTAATCGGCCTGCTCATAAGCCTCTTTCGCCGTCAAGTTGAGATCCAGGGCGGCCTGCCAGTCAGGATGGACGGTGGTGCTCAGGCGCTGGAGCATCAACCCCAGAGCGCGCCCGTCACCGGTGGCGCGGGCCGCCTCCACCCCCCACCGGTACAGCTCCTGGGCGGCTGCGGGTGTGCGCAGCACCACGTAGGTGCCGATGTGGTCGCAGATCATCCACACCTCGGGGCGGCCGTGCTGGTGCAGCAGGCGGGCCGCGGCGAGGATGTTGGCCAGCTCGGCGTCCAGCCAGTCCAGCGCCTGGGCACGGGTGGCGAACCAGGCGTCGCGTTCCTGTGCGGCGCGGGCCAGTTCGGACCCGTGGGTGTCGGCCCTCCATCGCCAGGGGTTGAGTATCAGCTCGGCTCCGGCGATGCGCACCCGGTAGAAGGATGCGAGGGACTCCAGCACGCGGGCGTGGGCGTGGGGGGTGAGGCGGTCTTTTAGGTGCGCGCGCACCTGGTCGTGGACGGTGTAGCGCCCGTGTGCGCCCTCCTCCAGGAGGCGGGCTTGGCTGAGTTGGTCCAGGACGTCACGGGCCTGGTCGGGGGTGGTGTCCAGGAGTGCGGCGGTGGCGTCAGTGCTCACGGACGGGCCGGGGAAGGCGGCCACCGCGGCCGCGGCGGTCACAGCCTCTTCCGGGAGTTCGGCGAGGATCTGATCGATACGTGCGGACACGGTGATCTCCTGTTCAGTGAGCGTGGGCTGCAGGGTGCGGGTCAGGGCCGCGGCGGTGAGGGTGGCGGCCAGGGGTAGCCCTGCGGATGCGGTTACGGCTTTCTGGAGGACGGGATCGGGCAAGGGCTGGTCGACGAGTTGGGTGATGAGGTCGGTGACCGCCGCATCTGGCAGTCCGGGCAGGCTCGCACACCGGCCCCCGAGGGTGACGAGGTCGTCGAGCCCGTGGTGGGCGGTGGCGATCCCGGCACAGTCCGCACCGGCCGGGAACAGCTCCTCGGCCGCCTCGCAGGTGGTGTTTTCCACCACGATCAGCAGGCGCCGGGTGGCGGTGGCGGTGCGCCACAGGGCCCGGAGCTGGTCGGGGCTCTGAGGTAGGTGGGTCTGGCCCAGGGCGAGCAGCCACCCCCGCAGGACGGTGTCGGGGCTGGTGCGTGCCAGGTCGGTGTACAGGGCGCCGTCGGGCCACCGGTCACGGTAGGTATGCCCCCAGGCGGTGACCAACGCGGTCTTTCCGACCCCCGAAGGGCCCTGCACACCGACCCGCATGGGGCCGTGCCGGGCGACCCAGGCACGGTTCAGCCAGCTGCTGGCCTGCCCTCGGTCCAGGAACAGGCGTGCAGCAGGCAGTTGCCAAGGCACCGCGGAGGTCTCGGGGGTTGTGGTGGTGTGCAGGTGTACGTTGCCGGTGATGCTGCGCGCCTGCACAACGGTTCCGGCGACGCCGTGCAGGTGGTTGGCGCTCATCGGGTGCCCCCGGGGCGGTGGATGAGGGTGCGGGCGACGAGCAGACCGTGGTCACTGCGGGCGTTGAGGTGCACCTCGTAGCCCTGGGCAACCACCTCGACCGCGTCGTCGGCCAGGATCTGGTCGATAGCATCTGTGAGGGTCACGGGGCGGCCTCATCGTTCAGGCCAGGGGGTGGGCTGCTGATCCTGGCGCGTTCGGCCGGGGTGGTGCCGCCCCAGATGCCGTAGGGCTCGTTCGCGGCGAGCGCCCATTCCAAGCACACCTGTCGCACCGGGCAGCCCCCACACACCTGGCGGGCGCGCCAGCCTCCGCGGCTGTAGGTGGGAAACCACGCCGTCACGGGTAGCCGTGGCTCCTGGGTGCAGGCGCCCTCGCGGTAGATCTGCGCCGGTAGGGGTGGTGTGTTGGCCCACTGGCGCACCAGCTCCCGTTCCAGGGCGGCGGTGGTGGTGTCACTGCGCTGCGTCACCGCGCTCGGCCCCCTTTCCGGTAGAGGCCAGCGTGTGGGGCAGGTCAGCGGCGGCCTCGAACAGCTCCTGGAAATGGTGCTGGTAGGCACACACCATCTCTTTGGGGGTCACCAAGCGACCGGCCGGAGTTTCCAGGTTGACCACCGACGTGCCATCGGCGTAGGTGAGGAACTCGAACGCGCCGGTCCAGGGCACAGGGCTCTCCCCGCTCAGCACCCGCACCCGAAGGTGTTGGGCGCACTCGACAAGGAATCTTCGCTGCTCCTGCTGCTGCCCGAGTCCGAGCCAGGGGGCGTACAGAGCGCTTTCGGTCATCAGGTAGCGGTGCTGGCGGGGGTGGGCGCGCACGCGGTGGCCGCGCTCCAACCGCACGCGCACGGCCTGCTCCAACGCGTCCTCCTCGCGCACGCCGCAGGCGGCCAGGCCAGCGCGCGCGTAGGCGCTCATCTGTAGCGCGCCCGGGACGACGGCTGGACTGAAGGAGTCGATGGCGGCGTCGGTTTCGTCGGCGCTGAGTGCGGTCTGGCTCTCCAAGAGCAGCTGTGACAGTCCTGGCGTGACCGCGGTGGTCATAGGGCGCTCTTCCTCTCGTGTGGTGGTTGGCCTCAGGCCGCCCGGATGGAGGGGCTGGCGTCGGCGTGGTGGTGTGCAGGTACTGGAGGGACGGCCACCAGGTCCGCCCCGGGCAGAGCGCGGATACTGGGGTTGGTCACGGCCAAGGCCAGCGGGCCCACCTGTGTGAGCGCGGTGGTCAAGGAGACCCAGGGCAGGGCCCCGGCGCCGGGCATGAGCCGGTGGGCGGGCCACCACTGGCGCACCGGGAGCTGACGTGGGCAGGGGTCATCGGCCACCCGCACGTGCCGCACGGGGTGGCCCATAGCGGAGATGTGTTCGGGGTGGGCTCCGGTCGCGGCCCAGGACACCGCGTCCACGCACACCCGGACCCGGGCGGGGCGAGGGCTGAGACGGTCCAGGAGTTCGGCGACCTGGGGCAGGGTGCGAATTCCCGGGGCGAATCCGCTGCCCTGGGCGGGGGTGTGCCCGCCGGGGGTGCCCAGCGCCTCCACGGCGAGGCGGACACCGTAGTCAGCGGCCGTATCGGCCAGGGTGCGCAGCCGTGCCAGGGTGGCGTTCTCGGCCTGCTGGTAGGGGGCAGTGATGGTGTGGTCCAACGTCACCACCGCTACCGGGCAGCCGATTTGGTACAACGATGCCAGCCCTTGGTGGAGTTCGCGGTGGTCCAGGTCCTGGTGCAGGAGGAAACCGGGCAGCAGACCGGTGGCGGCCACCGGTTGGACCCGGTGCTGGGCCAGTGCGCGGGCCACCACGCTGGACCCTTCGGCCAACACCTGGGGCAGGTGGACTTCCAGCTGTCCCAGCCCGGGGGAGCCGGCCAGGGCGATCTGCTCGCTCAGGGTCCGGCGGGGCATGCTGGTCCAGCTCAAACAGCCATGCCACAGAGCGGAGGTGCCAGGGGTGTTCCTCATGGTGCGCACAGGTGGTGCGGACGAGGGGGACACCCTTGTCGGAATGGTGGGCATGCTGGTCTCCTCCTGAGCGGTCATGCGGGGTCTTGTGCTTCACCTGCGGGGGTAGACCAACCGATGGTGCGCAGACGGTCCTGTTGGTCAGGGGAGAGCTCGTTCCAACGCGCCCTTTGGCGTTTGAGCCAGTCACGCACCATGAACCCGCCGGGTCGGTGAGTCAGGGGCACGTTCACGTGGCCGTGGGTGCTGAAGAACGCCTCGGCGAGAGCGAAGGCCTTTTCCCAACGTTCGCGCCGGGACAAACGCGAGGGTGCGGAGGGTGTTGCGCCCATCGCGCGGAGCCGCTCCTGCTCGGCTGGGGGGAGTTTGTCCCACGAATCCTGCTGGTGTTTGATCCACTGCCGCAGGTAGATGCCCTCGGGTTTGTGGGAGGAGGGCACATCCAGGTGGCCGTGGGTGCTGAAGAACGCCTCAGCGTGAACGAGGGCCTTTTCGCGGTTCTGGGTGCGCGAGACCAGCTGGGAGGGCGAGGCGCCGCTGGCTTGGAGCCGGTCCCGCTGCTCGCAGGACAGCTCGTCCCAGGTCTGCAACTGGCGCATGACCCAGGTACGCAGATGGATGCCCTCGGGTTTGTGGGAGGAGGGCACATCCAGGTGGCCGTGGGTGCTGAAGAACGCCTCAGCGTGAGCAAAGACCTTCTCCCACCGTGCTCGGGTCCAGGTGCGATCGGGGTTCTTCGTGCGATCCCATACGAAGCCGCGCTGGTCATGCCAGGCCTGTTCTTCGTCGGACATCTCGCCGCGGTTGTGGAGTACGCGCTTGTACCCGGCCCGCACACCCAGCGGGTAGCCGTCCTCTTCCACTTGAGAGCTCGGGATGCTCAAGTGGCCCTCCCGAGCCAAGAACGCCTCGATCGCCGCACCGTATTGGGGGTCCACCACGGGCGGCGACCAGACCATCCCCGCGGCCTCCCACAGAGCCACATGGGCAGGGGACAGCAGCCCTTTGGCGTACTGGCGTTGGGCGTAGCGTATGGCGTGACCCAAGGCGTATCCCCGCGGTGTGACGTAGGTGGTGGGCACGTTCAAGTCGCCGTGCTCACGCCGGTACAGGTGGGCCTCGTCGAAGGCGCGCACCATCTTGTAGGGGAGCACGTCCCAGTTCATGCCCGCGGCGGTCAGCTGTGTGACGGCGTAGGAACTGCGGTGCCCGCCTCGGTACCGTTTGTGCACTTTCCTGATCCACTGGCCCAGCGCCAGCCCGTCCGGGGTGGCGTGGTCGCGGGGGACGTAGGAGGTGCGGTGGGTTTCGACGTAGGTGCGAAACGCAGTCAGGTACCGTTCGGTCTCGGCGTGTGGGGTGAGTGCGTCGACCGCACGTACCGTGATGGCCTCGGCGAAGCCGGGCGGGGTGGGGATACCGGTCAAGCTCCACCAAGCGGGAAACGTGCCGGTGCTGCCTGCGGACACCTGGGTGGAAGCACTGGACCAGGGGCGGGGACGCAGCGCCTGCTCGAAGAAGGACTCGTCGAGGGCTCCCAGGACACGCAACGCGGCCCACAGGGTTCCCCATCCGCCGTCGGCGAGGACATCACCGAGGTGGCAGGGGTCGGTCTGATCGGACATCACCACCGGGAGCACGAACAAGGCCACCTTGTCGGGCCGGTCGGGGTCGATGCGCAGCGCACGGCTGAGCATCTGCACACCGGCCTCCAATGAGCTGAGCTGGTGGGTGATCACCGCCGTGTCACAGGCGGGCACGTCCACGCCCTCGCGGAACAGCCCGACCGAGGACAGCGCCCGAATCTGGTGTCCCTGGACGGGAGCGGTGAACTCCTCCAACACCCGGCTGCGGTGGTGCTGGGGATGGTCTGCGTTGAGGTGGCGGGACCACACCTTCGTGGGCAGGCCCTCCCCATCGAGGAGGGTTGCCACCTGGGGCAGGGTGCGCGCCCACAACCGCGCCTCGGTCAGTCGGGGATGAAACGTCAGCGCCCGATGGTTGCCAACCTCCCTCATCGCCCGCATCACCGCGAGCTGGACGGCTACCACCTGGGCCGAAAGTGCGCCCGGTGCCTGACCGCCCACCTTGAGGTATTCGGAGCGGTCGATGAGGGAGCGGATCTGGTCGTGGGTGATGACCGGACTCGCCACCCGGTAAGGGGCCAGCAGACCACGGTCGATGGCTTCGGCGAACCCCAGGGTGAAGGAGCGGGGGCCGAACCGGTCGGGGTCGTCCATCGTGACCAGTCCCTGCTCCCCCGAGGTGGACGGGGCCAGAACCCGAGGGGTGGCGGTGACCCCGTTGCGGTAGCGGACCGGCAGATGGGCATCGTCCAGGGCCCGCGCCCACTCGGGAGAGCCCACCAGACGGTGGGCCTCGTCCAGCACGGCCACTTCCCATTCGGGGAGGCCGTGGTCGCGGTGGGCGCCGATGAGCGTGTCCAACGCTTGGTAGGTCGCCACCACGGTCACACGGCCCGGGGCGTTCAGGACCGCTTTGGCCAGTGTGCCGGGGTCAGTGGTCTGTAGGACGTCGATGTCGTTCAGACGCCGGTCGTAGATCACCGACGGGTCCGAGCACACCGCGATGACGGTGCCCAGGTTCTCGTCGCCCAGGTTGCGGAAGTCACCGATGCTCTGGGGCACCAACGACACCCGTGGTACCAGCGTCAGTACTCGTCCGCGGGGTGCAAGGTGGTCCTGTAGGGCTCG
Source organism: Nocardiopsis nanhaiensis (assembly GCF_054778635.1). Lineage (NCBI taxonomy): Bacteria > Bacillati > Actinomycetota > Actinomycetes > Streptosporangiales > Nocardiopsidaceae > Nocardiopsis > Nocardiopsis nanhaiensis. Next base: position 28,379 of record NZ_BAAGZJ010000024.1, on the reverse strand, counting down.
ACCCAGGATGGTTTTTCCGGTGCCGCAGGCCAGCACCTGGAAGCTCTTGTTGGTCTGAGCGAGGGCGGTGAGGGCTGCGCTCAGTGCTTCTGATTGGTGGGGGAGCAGTCGGTAAGCAGGCAAGGAAGGTCCCTGAAATCACTCACGTAACTGAATGGGCGGGCGTAGAAGGAGTTCAGCTCAAGGGGACGGCTCTGGTCTGGATGAGGCGTAGGCGTTGGCTTGCAGGGTGAACAGCTCGTGGTAGCGGGCGCCGAACGCCATCAGTTCGGAGTGGGTGCCGTGCTCGACGACCCGACCGTGGTCCAGCACGAAGATGCGATCGGCCATCTGCACTGACGCCATCCGGTGCGTGATCAGCACGACTGCGGCCCCGGTGCGGGTGGCGTGTTCGCGGATGGTGTCGAAGAATCGGGCTTCGGCGCGGGCGTCCAGCGCTGAGGTGGGCTCGTCGGCGATGAGCACATCAGCCTTGCGGTACAAACCGCGGGCCACGGCGATGCGCTGCCACTGGCCGCCGGAGGGGTTGACGCCGCTGGCGAAGGTCGTGTCGAGGAGGGTGTCCCAACCCCTGGGTAGGTCAGCGATGACTTCGTCGGTGCCGCTGAGACGGGCTGCTTCCTTGAGCCGGTGCGTGTCGCAGTCCTGGGCCATGGTGACGTTGCGTTGGGCGGATAGCGGCCAGCGCGTGTGCTCCTGGATGATGACGCTGATGTGCTCGCGCACATCTGGGCCGATCGCGGTGAAGTCGACGTCGTTCCAGGTGACCGCGCCCTGTTGCGGGGTGTAGAGGCCACCCAGCAGGCGCGCCAGCGTCGATTTGCCCGAACCGTTTTCGCCTACGAGGGCGATGGTCTCTCCGGCCCGGATGTCCATGCTCACGCCCTTGAGCGCGGGGTGTTTACCGGTGGGGTAGGAGAAGGTCGCGTCGCGTACCTGCAGCCGTTCCAATTTCTTGGGTGCTGGTGCGGTCGGGGTCGGCGGCAGTTGGGCGCGGGCCAGGTCGCAGTACTCGGCGAAGTCGTTGAAGTACAGGCCTGACTCGTAGACCCGGTTCAGGCTGTACAGGAGTTGTTGCATCTGGCCTTGGGCGCGTTGGAGAGCCAACACGGCGGTGCCTACGGCGGCGAGCGGCATCGCACCCGCCACCAACAGAACGCCCAGGACTGTGTAGGTGAGGGCGGTCGCTGCGGCGCTGGCCATGCCACCTACGGCGCGTGTGCGTGTCTGGCGCCAGGCCACCGCCAGCATCTTCTGCCGCTCTCGGTCGGCCAACAGGATGTATTCGGCCATGAGCGAGTGGCGCATGGTGTAGGAGCGCAGTTCGGCTGCGGATTCGCGCGAGGCCATCCGGTCTCCGAGAATGTACCTGCGCCGTCGACCCGTGCTGATTTCGCGTTGGGCCTGGTAGGCCATCCGGGCGGCCCGGGTAGCGGCCCACCCCAGGGGAACGACACTGACGGCCAGCAGGGGTAGCAGGACCGGGTGCAGCACGGCCAGTACCCCGGCCAGGGAGATCAGGCCCACCAGCCCGGCGATGCCTTCGAGGCAGGCGGTGACCATACGCGGTACCTCGTACATGCCACGGTCCCTGGCCCGATACATCGCATTCGCCCACTCCTCGTGGTCAAAGGCGCTGAGCTGGGCTTGCGTGGTCAAATCGAACAGTTCTACCTCGACGAGGCGCTCGATTTGGGTGCCCATGCGTGCCAGCGCCCACTCCGAGACCAAGCGGACGGTTCCCGACAGGGCCGCGACCCCGGCCACTACGGCCACTGCGGGCAACGCGGCCGCCACACGGTCCTCGATGGGGCCCGCTGCCAGCAGGGCGTCGAGCACCCAGGTCACCGAGGACAGACTCACCGCGGCCAGGACGGCGGCGATGGTGCTCGCGATCAGGGCCGTCAACAGATCCTTCTTGTTCGCCCTCCAAGCCCATCCCACGGCGGCCGCGGTCAGGGCAGGCATGCGGGTGAGTTTGGTCCACAGGCGTGTGCGAAAGAGCTGGTCGTCGAATTGCCGCCAGGGCGGAGCGTTCAACTCCTCATCCTGGTCTTGGCTGCTCTCGGGAACGTTCGGATCGGGTTCGGAAGGCTGTGAAGACAAAGTGGAGCTCCAGATCGATCGGTGCGCGACCAGGGCTGCGCATTTTCAGGTCCGGGGCATGGAATTGGTCACGGTCGTGCAGGGGTGCACGCCAGGGTGCACAGCAGTTCAGAGGCGGTTTGCGGGGGGTATGGGCCGCCTTCTTCGGCAGCTCCTTGCCGGTAGGGAGAGGACCATTGCAGCGACCGCATGGGTCGTTGGTGCCCCTGGCACAGCTCTTCGTGCCCAGGTCAGGGCCGCGCGGTGACCGGACAAGGGGTTGGTGGGCCCCGCGCGGCGGTCTGGGGGTGGGGCGGGCAGGACAGGACGGTTGGTCATGGGTCCACCGGCCCTCGGGCCAGCCGCTGGCGTGACCGTGCGCCTTGGACGTCCAGGGCCTGTGACGCCGCCCGCAGGAGTTGCGCTGGGTCCTGGTAGGGGCCGAGTTGGTGATCGGTGGCTGTGTCGGTGACCAACCACCAGCTTTGGTCGGGGTCTTGGCGCAGCCCGATGCTGTGGCCGAAGCGGGACACTCGGATCTGGCCCTGCTTACGGTGCAGACTCAGGCCGCTCTTGCGGGCGGCGGTGAGCAAAGGGTGGTCGGGGGGTGAGGTGGGGCGGTTGAACCCGGGCATCAGCACTCACCCATCCGCCGGTGTGCGCGGGCCGCTGCGGTGGTGAGCTGACGGGGGCAAGGCTGCGGTGTGCTCGACCTCGGCCATGAGGTGGAGCAGTTCCGTGGCGCTGGCATGGGTGAGGGGGTCCACGATTTCGCAGCCCAGGTAGAAGGCGACGTAGGCGCGGTGGTAGGGAGCCCACAGGATCCACCACCGGCGATGGCGGGCATCCAGTTCGGCCGCGTGTGCGTACCGGCGGGGGTCGATCCCCAGGCGGAACTGGTGAGGGGTAGAGGGCAGGGGTGGGACATCGATCCTCCGTTCAGGCCGCGGTGTGAGCTTCGAGGTGGCGTTGGTCGCTCTGCTTGGCCTGGTGCAGGAACGCAGACCAATCACGCACGTCGGGGTGGCGACGCCGCAGGTTGCGACGCTCGCGTTCGGTCATGCCACCCCAGACGCCGTATTCGATGCCCGCCTGAAGTGCCTCGGCAAGGCAGGCAAGGCGCATGCCGCACGGAGTACAGATGCCTGCGACCTTCTTCTGCGCGGCGCCAGGGACGAACAGGGAGTCGGGGTCAATGTCGGCACTTCTGCATGCGGCCTGGGCACTCATAGAGACTCCTGGGGGGGCGGGGATTTGAGGCGGCTGGGGTCAGGGGGTCGGGCGTGCGGGAAGGAGCATGTCGGCGAGTTCGTCCACGGATGCCAGGACTGCGTGTGCGCCCAGCCGCTTGGCACCGGCAGGGTCCTGGCCTGCTCCGTGGGGCATCACGGGCAGGGCGTGCATCCCGGCCGCGCGAGGTCCGGCCACATCGGTGATGAGGTCGCACCCCACCCACACCACCCGTCCCGCGGGGCAGGAGGTCAGGTGCAGCAGGTGGTGGTAGAAGGCCGGGTTGGGGGCGGCCACGCCGAGCTTGCTGGAGGTGACCAGGGCGATGTCGCCCAGTCCTGCGTCGGCCAGGTGTTTGGCGCGCTGGTGGTGTGGGCGGGCGGTGTTGGTGGCCACCATGACTCGGTAGCCCTCGTCGATCAGGCCGGTGAGCAGGGCGGTGGCCTGGATGTCGATGGGAGCGTCCCCGGCCTGTTCCCAGACCAGGTCTGCCACCTCGGTGGCCGGGAGCGGGCACACCAGCTGGTGGTGGGTCAGAGTGAGGTCGATCAGATCGGCCAGGGCGCGGGCGTGGGTCAGGGGCCAGGTCGCCAGACGCTGGTCGTAGTCGGTGCGTGCTGCTTCGGGCAGGTCCACTCCGTGCCGGTCGAGGACTTGGCGCAGGTGGTGGCTGTGCGGGCGGTGGTCTATCTCTCGGGGCGGGGTGAGAATCCCGCGGTAGCCGAACACCAGCGTGTTGGGTGCCAGTGCCATGGGTGCCTCCAAGCGGACAATGACTGGGGGTGGTCGACGAATCAGCTCTGGGGTGGCCTCGGCCGGGCTTCCGGTGTGCGGCGCCGTTCTAGGCGGGAGTCTGCGTAGAAGGATCCGAAGTCCTGAGCCTGGTCCCACCACGCCTCCAGGCTCGGCAGGACGACCTCGCAAAGGCGGGGATCGTCCAGGCGCATGGCTCCGTCGGCCACCTGATCGGCCCTGGCACAGAGCCGGAAGACGGTGTGGCCATAGATCGTGAACTCAGGCACCGTAGGCAAGGGCACCTCGATCACTCGCACCTGCTCGCCGCACTCGGCCAGCACACGGGTGGCTTCGAGCGCGAACGCGGTGGAGGCACCGATGGCCACGGGCGCCACGACCAGGCGGCGCAGGGTGAGACCGGCCTCGTACCGAATCATGCGCTGGGCCTGCACCGTGGGCCGGCGGCCGGCCAACAGGTTGAGCGCTGTGCGGTATCGCCCGGCACACCAGGCCTGCCAGGCCTGGTCGTGGGGTGGGCGGGTGGACAGGGTGTCCAGCTGCCAGGCGATACCCCGGGTATGGGCGGCGGTGCGTAGGTGCGCGGTCTGTTCCAGGTAGGTGGCCCGGTCCAACCGGGTACCCGTAGCGTTGTTGATCAGCGCCAATACCTGCTCATCGAGCCTGGCGGGCTTCAGGGTCGGGGTGGTCATGGTTGTTCCTCGAAACGGAGTGGGCAACAGGTGGTAGTGCCGGTGGGCAGGACAAGGTGCATGGGGCCGCCTTACTTGATCGCGCCGTGGGTCAGACCGTGGACGAAGCTGCGCTGGAAGGTCAGGTAGACCACGACGATCGGGGCGATGACGATCAGGCTCGCGGCCGCGAGCAGCGGGATGTCGGTCCCGTACTGGCCCACGAAGAGCCCCAGGCCCGTGGGAGCGGTGCGCATCGCGGGGTCCTGCATCATCACGAGCACCAGCAGGAACTGGTTCCACGACCACATGAACACCAGGACCGCCAGGGTGGTGATCGCCGGCCAGGAGATCGGCAGCAGGACGCGCACCAGCACGGTGCTGTTCCGGGCGCCGTCCATCCGCGCGGCCTCCACGAGCTCCTTGGGCACACCCGCGAAGTGCGACTGCATCCAGTAGACGCCGAAGGGCAGGAACAGGGCGATCTCGGCGAGGATGACACCGAGGTAGTCGTTGGTCATGCCGACCTCGCGCAGGTTGAAGTAGAGCGCGATGACCAGCAGCTCGACCGGCAGGGTCAGGCCGAGGACGAACCCGATCGACAGCACGCGGTGGCCCCACACCCGCAGGATCGACAGCGCGAAACCCGCCATGGTGGCGAAGGCGACGGTCAGCGGCACCACGCCCACGCTGATGATGAGGCTGGACCGCATCAGGTCGGTGAAGTTGCCCGCCTCCCACGCCAGCTGGAAGTTCTCCCAGGACCACTGGTCCGGAAGGCTGACGCCGCTGACCTGGCTGTTGGAGGGGTGCAGCGCGGCCAGGACGATCCCGACGAACGGCAGGAGGATGAGGACGGCGAGGAGGCTGAGGAGCCCGTAGCGCAGGACGGTGCCGGGCGCGTGCTGGTTCAACTGTCCTCCCGCGCGAAGTACCGGATCGTGCCCACGAGCGCGATGACGAGCAGGGTCAGGACCACCGCGAGCGCGCTCGCCGCCCCGATCTGGCCCTCGTTGAAGGCCAGCCGGTACACCAACAGGGCGGGGACGTTGGTCTGTCCGGCCGGTCCGCCGCCTGTGGTAACGAACACCAGGTCGAAGCTGGCCAGCGCCGCGATGGTGGTGATGACCGCGGCGATGCCGATCTCCCGGCGCAGCCCGGGCAGGGTGACGTGGACGAACCGCCGGAAGGCTCCGGCCCCGTCGATGGCGGCGGCCTCATTCAGGGCCGGGTCGATGCGTTGGGCGCCAGCCAGGAACAGCACCATGCACAGCCCGCTCATGCACCAGGTGCCGATCAGCCCCAGGGCAATGAGGGCGAGGTGGTAGTCGCCCAACCAGGCCCGGGTTAGCAGACCCAGCCCCACCAGGTCTAGGACCTGGTTGATCATGCCGCCTTCGCTGTAGAGCCAACGCCAGGTGATGCCCACCGCCACCAGAGGCAGGATCTGGGGCAGGAAGAAGACCGTGCGGAAGAAGGTCATCCCCCCGCGCGTCCTGCCGAGCAGCAGAGCGGTGAGCCCCAATCCCACCGCGATGGGCAGCAGGGAGAAGAACACGATGAGAACCAGGCCGTTGAGAAGGGCTGTGGCCAGCAGCGGATCGGTGAGTACCCGCAGGTAGTTGGCCAGCCCCGCCCAGTTCGGCGGCGACACGCCGTCCCAGTCCAGGAAGGAGAACCACACCGTGCTGGCCGCGGAGTAGAGCGCGACCCCCGCGTAGATGCCCAGCGCGGGCAACAGGTACAGCCAGGCCCGCACCCTGGTTCGGCGCAGTGGGCGGGCACCGGGGCGCCCGCGGCCCGCCCGGTGGGCCCTCAGGGCCACCGGGCGCGCCGAGGCGCTGGCCAGAGTGTGACTACGCATCGTTGTGTTGGGCCCACTCGTGCTGCAATCCGGCCAGGAAGTCGTCGGGGTTGTCCTCCTGGGCGATCAAGCCCTGCACTCCCGAGGTGACCTCATCGAGAATGCCCGGGGCGGCGATGTCGGGGAAGGGCACGATGCTGTCAGCGCCCGCGACGGTGTCGAAACCGTGATTGACCGTGTTGAGGAGCCCGTAGGCCTCGGTGTCGGCGTGCAGGTCCACCGGCATGAACCCGGTCTCCACCTGGATACGGGCCGCCTCGGGGGAGACCAAATAGTTGAGGAACGCGGCGGCCACATCCGGGTGCTCGGTGGTCGAGGAGAGGGTGTAGGCGACGCTGGAGCCGGAGGCTACCGGCGCCTGGTCGGCCGACTCGCCGGGCATGAGGAAGAAGGACACCTCGTCCTCCATTTCCGCTTCCAAGGCCAGCGCCGCCCAGTTGCCGCTGATCAAGAACGCGGACTCGCCGTTGACGAAGGCGGCCTGGGCATCCTCATCGGAAACGGCGTTGGCGCCGGAGGGGACGTATCCGCGCTCCACCCACCGAGCGAAGGTCTCGGTGGCCTCCAAGGCCCCGTCGGTATCGATGCTCGCTTCCGGGCTCCCATAGACCCAGGCGCGGTACTCGTCGGGATCGGCGATGGCGTTCAACAACGAGCACCACACGAAGTTGGCGCCGGTCTCCAGGCCGCCGACGGAGAACGCCTCGATGCCGGCCTCATCCACCGCGGTCAGTGTGTCCTCGAGCTCGTCCAACGTGGTGGGGGGCTCGCTCACCCCGGCCTCCTCCAGGAGTGTGGGGTTGTAGAACACCCCGAGGACGGACAGGGCGCCGGGGACCGCATACAGGCTTCCGCTGCCGTACTCTTCGGCGTCCTCGGTCAGGGTCAGGGTGTCCACCGTCGAGACGGGGATGGATTCGTCCCACCCGTAGGCCTGGGCGTACTCGTCCAGGTTGAGCAGATGCTCGCCGGGGACCAGGGACCGCATGGCGCCCGCGTTGTACTGGGCGATGTCGGGGGCGTCCCCGCTCATCTGGGCGTTGATAGTGGCGATGTAGTCCACGAAGGCGGTGTGCTGCAGCTCGATGTTCACGTTGGGATAGATGGTCTGGAATCCCGCGACGAGTTCGGGGGCGGGTGGATCATCGGCGTAGGCCAGGGTGAGGGTGGCTTCCACGTCGGTGCTGATGGCGGTGGAGATCGTCTCGGGGTCGCTGTCGCGGTCGGTGCCGCTGGACAGGGTGGCGCAGGCGGTCAGGGCGAGTGTCAGAGTCAGGCCGGTCGCGGTGAGGACCCAGCTCCGGGGTGTGTGGTCGGTGTCTGTGGGGGGCATCAGGGGGTGTCCTTCAGGGTGGTCGTGTGTGGGGGTGTAGGTGGCCCCGCCCCGGGTCCACCTGCCAAGGCGGGGCCACCGTGGGGTGCTGCCCAAGCAAGGGGAGAGCGGGCAGCACCCGGTGGGGGAGGGTCTGGGTCAGAGGGGAGCGGTGGAGCTGACCAGGAGCGCAAGGGCCAGGCTGGCCGTGCCGTGTGCGGCGATGAGGGGCCACAACCGCCCGGTGCGGCGGTAGAGCCACACCGACAAGCCCGCAGCCGGGGCCAGCCCCAGGGCCGCGATCCCCCCAAAGGGGTGGGCGAGGATCTGGGCCACCACGGCGATGAGGTAGATTTCCCAGGGCTCACGCCGGGCAGCGCTGAGCGCCAACACCACCAGGGCGAGGCCGACCACACCCGCGATCAGGGCGGTGGCGCCGTGGGCCAGACCGGCCAGCAGCACACCGGTGAGCACCTCCACCGAGCCCGGGCCCAGCGCATCGGCGATGACGGGGCCCGGTCCGCGTGCGCCCAACAGCACCACCACTGCCGCAGACAGCACCGAGGCCGCCGTGGCCAAGGCGAAGCTGCGCCACCGCTGGGCGGTGCGGTCCTGTTCTGCGTCCTGGCCCAACTCGCTTTGGGGCGCGAACACCTGCCCGAGGCCCAGGTGCAACCGCATACGGCACACCGACCACACGCACAGCGCGGCCACGGCCAGCGGCACCACGTACAGGGCCCATTCCGGCACGAGCAAGCTCGGTTGGGCGTGCGGCGTAAGCACCACGGCCCGTGGGCCGTGGTGGGCCAGCCCCCACACCGCGTGAGCCAGGGGCAGGCCGAGCACGGCCGCATGCACGCTGGCCAGCGTGGTGTAGGCGGCCCGGGTGCTCAGCCGCGGGTGGCGGGGCATCAACTCAGCCGGTGTTGGTTCCGGAACCAGGCGGCGCCAGGACAGCGCAGGGTTGTGAAGGGCACCAGGTGACATCGCGGGTCTCTTGCCTCGGTGGTGGTCGACAGGGCGGAGGTAGACGGGGTCAGGTGCGTGCGAGCCCGCCCAGCACCCACGCCTTCTCTGGGGGGTGGTAGGCCGTCAGGGGCAGGTGGCCGTCCGCGGGGTCGCCAGGCCAGTCGCTGACGAAGACCACCCCGGGCGCGACCAGGTCGGTGCCTGTGAAGAACGCCTCGATCTGGGCGCGATTGCGGGTTTGGCCCGGAGCGGATGTGCGGGCGTAGACCTGCTCCAGATACGCGGCGCGCTCGGGGGCGGTCTCGTTCTCCACGTGGCTGATGGCGATGTAGGACCCCGGGGGCAGGGCGTCCAGGTAGGTGCGCACGATCTCCTCGGGGCGCACGGCGTCAGGGAAAAAGTGCAGCACCGCGACCAGAAGCAGCCCGATGGGCCTGTCGAAGTCGAGCACACGTCGGGTGTCGTGGTCGTCCAGTACCGCCGCGGGGTCGCGTAGGTCAGCTGCCACGACCGCGGTGCGGTCAGGCTCGGTGGCCAGCATCGCCCTGGCGTGGGTGACCGCGAGGGGGTCGTGGTCGACGTAGACCACCTGCGCGGTGGGGTGGGTGCCTTGGGCGACCTCGTGGGTGGGGTTGGCGGCGGGCAGCCCAGAACCCAGGTCGAGGAACTGGTCGATGCCCTGGCGGGCCATGTACCGCACGACGCGGTGCAGGAAGGCCCGGTTGGCGCGGGCCATGGATTGCAGCTCAGGGATCTGGGCCAGGAGTTGCTCGCCCACCTGGCGGTCGACGGTGTAGTGGTCTTTGCCCCCGAGGAGGTAGTCGTAGAGCCGAGCGGGACTGGGGCGGCTGGTGTCGGTGCCTTCGGGGGGTTGGGGATCGTTCATCGGCCTGGTCCTGCCTGGGGACGTTGCGGGTAAGCCAGGAGCTGGGCGGGTTGGTTCATCACGATCGAAGGCTCAAATTCGACCGGGCTTTGGGCCAGGCGTAGGTCGGTGAAGCGCTCGAACAGGGCAGGCAGGGCTATCTCCAACTCCAGGCGTGCCAAGGGGCGGCCGAGACAGTGGTGGGCCCCGTGCCCAAACGCCAGATGCGCGGAGCGTGCGCGGCCGGGGATAAAGTCACCGGCGCTGGGGCCGTGGCGGTGGGGGTCGCGGTTGGCTGCCAGGTAGCACATCAGCACCGCCTCCCCGGCCTCGATGACCTGGCCGGGGTAGTCGATGTCCTCGGTGGCGAACAGCCAAGACAACGTGTTGACGGGGCCGCTGTGCCGCAAACCCTCGTTGATCACCTGCCCCCAGGTCACCTCGCCGCCGCGCAGGGCCTCCAGGTGGGCGGGGTGGGTGAGCAACAAGTGGGCAATGTTGGTCAGCGCCCCCATCGTGGTCTCATAACCGGCAGAGACCAGCAGCATGACGGTGTCGATGAGTTCGGTCTCCGGCATGGGATGGTCGCCGTCCTGGGCCCCGGCGATCAGGGCCGAGACCAAACGGTCCTCGGGGTCGGGGTGGGCACGCCGGTGAGCGACCAGGTGGGCAATCATCTCTCGGACCTGGTCGGTGGTCGCGGCGCCGGTACCGGCCATGGAAGCGCGGATCAGCGCATCGAGGTCGGGCAGCTGGGAGATGTCGACTCCGATCAGCGCACACAGCACCTCCAAGGTGACCGGGAGGGCGTACTCGGTTTTCAGGTCCACCGGGGGCGGGGCCTGGGCGAGCCGGTCCAGGTGGGTGTGCACGATCCGGTGCACCTGTGGCTTCAGGGCCTCCATGGCCCCCGGTGTGAACGCGGGGGCGAGCATGCGGCGCCGGTGGGTGTGCAGGTCACCGTCGTAGACCAGCAGGGAGTCGATGGCCATCATCTGCGCCATCGGGTGGCGGGGATCCACGCGGCCTTCGCGCAAGGCCTTCCAATGTTTCATCCCGCGGGCGAAGCGGGGATCGGACAAGGCCGCGCGCAGTTCGGCTTCGTGGGTTAGTGCTTTGACGGTGAGCCCGTCAGCCAGTTCCACGGTCGCCACCGGGCCGGCCTCCACGAGCGCTTGTGCTTGGGCGTGGGGGTCGTAGTCGGCTCTGGTGGGGTCGAGGAGGAGGGGTTGGGCGGTGGCGGGTGGGGTGTCCATGCCTGCTCCTGCTGGTGGTGGGGGGATGTGGGTGAGCGATGGGGGGATTCGGGGGTGAACCGGGCCGGTAGGTCGACCAGTCCCCGCAAGTTCGAGGTGGGCAGCCACCGGTGGGTGGCCGGCAGGGTGGCCAGACGCAGATCGGAAAGCCGGTGGGTGAGGACCTCGATGGCTGTTTCGGCCATGGCCGAGGCCAGGTCGCGCCCATAGCGGGGACACTGGTGGGCTCCGGCACCGAAAGCCAGGTGGGCGCGGTTGGAGGCGACCTGGTCCAGGTCCATACCGCGGTACAGGTCGGCGGCGGCCGGTGCGAAACCGGCGACCAGGCAGTCGCCCTGGCGGATGAGCTGGCCGCCCAAGTGGACGTCACGGCGGGGGAAGCGCGCCACGATCGTTTCGAGCGGGCTGTGCCGGACCTGGACCAGGTTGACGGTTTCGGCGATCAGCAGGGTGGAGGAGGCATAGGAGGTGGCCAGATCGGGGTCGCTGAGCAACTGGCGCAGCGCCATGCCGATGGTGTGGGTGACCGGGTCGGCCGCGGCCGAGACCACCAAACCGAGTTGTTCGCCGACCTCGTGCTCGCTGAGGCCCTGGTCCAGCAGCAACGTGGGCAGCGCCGCGGGGTTGGGTTCGGTGCGGGCGCGTTGGGCGACCTCGTGCAACAGTTCGCCCATGGCCTTGACCGCGGCCATGGCTCCGGGGTGGCCCTGCCAGATCAGGCTCATCTGCTCAGTGATCGCCGCGATCTGGGGCGGGCCCATCCCGAACAGGCGGCACAGCACATGCAACGGCAGCAGGCGCGCGTACTGGCCGATCAGGTCCACCTGTCCGTCAGCGGCAAACTCATCGATCAGCGCGTGGGCCACCGTGGTCATCTGCTCCAGGACGCGCTGCTGTTGCAGCCGGGCGAAGGCCATTGACAAGGCACCGGCCAGGCGCTGGTGTTCAGCCCCGTCCGACAGCAGCGCCGTGGGACGTTTATGCCACACGGCCCGGGTACCCGAGTCCGGGCTGATCGTGCCGTCGACCATGTCGCGCCACCAGCGCGGATCGCGCGCGTAGAGGTCGTCGTTGGCCAGTACTTCCTTGTTCAGCTTGTAGGACAACAGCAGCCAGGCGTGCACCCCGGGCTCCAACAGCACAGGGGCGATCGGTCCGTAGGACTGGCGCATGTCTTGCCAGTAGGTATCGCGGTCGCCCTGGACCGGTTGGTACAGGGGCACCCGGCTCCAGCCGGGATGCTCACGGGCAGGGTCGGCGTGCATCGGTCCTCTCTCGGGTCGGGAAGTGCTCCAGCGGGGCAGCGTGAGCCTGGCTGGGCCGGGCTTGGGCAGGAACCAGCACCCGGCCCTGGTATCGGGCCAAGGCGCTGAAACTCCCAGCCGCCATGACGTCTTCGCAGGTCAGGTGGGGCCACCCGTGCATCATGCGTAGGCGCTGCACCAACCGGGCCAGATCCGCGCCCTCCAACGGCAAGTCGCACCAGCGTTGGGCCGGGCTGATGCCCTCGGGCAGGTGCGCCAGGTTGGCCAGCGCGGACAGCAGCGCGGCCTGGGCCACTGCGGGCGGGGCTGGGGTGGGTTTGTGCGCTCCCGGGCGCGCGTCGGTACGCCACAGGTGCACCTCGGCTGCGGCCCTCGCCGCGCCCAGGGGGGTGGTGCCGGTCGAGCTCACGCGGGCGCTGGGCAACAGGTCCACCAGTTCCGGGGCCAGGTGGGTGCTCCCGGTTTCCAGCACCAGGAGCGGGACGCCGCCGTGGCCTCGGGCGATGCTGTGGGCCGCGTCCTGTGCGGTGGCCACGCGGGTCCACGGCGCCTTGGGTAGCTGGGCGGTCCACTGGTGATCGAGCCGGGTGTGCGAGCCGTGAAGCAGCACGACGTGGTCTACGCCCGCCTCGCACAGCCATCGGTCCACGTCGGCGGAGCGGGGTGGGGGGTGCCCGCGCAGGTCGTGAATCAGGACCAGGGCGGTGGCCGTCGAAGCCCGGCCGTGGTGGGGGCCGAACACACCTGGGTGGGGCGTGCGGTCCTGGAGCGAGCGCAGGGCCTGGACCATCTCGGCGCGGTCCTGGCCGACCACGGCCGCTCGGCACGGTCGGCCCGTGCTGTCCTGCGCGCTGGCGGTGCGGCAGACCTGGTTCAGGTCGGGGTTGGTCAGGACCGCCTCGATCCAACGCTCGACCTGGCTGGGGAGCGTGTGCGGGTGAGCGCTCACGAGAGGGAGCATCCACGCCGGGCGGGCAACGTGCTCAGGTGCGGTCACCATGGGCTCCTTCCGTGATCGACGGGGGCGGCAACAGAGAGGGGTCCTCGCCCCGCGACCCCGAGTACGGGGCGAGGACCGGTAGGCGCCATCTCTGATCAGGAGGGGAGAGAGGCGCCCGGGGGTGGGCTTATCCGGGTCGGATGACCCCTTCCGGGACGGGCTGTGCGCGTGGAGACGACAGCAGGTGGCGGTGGGCGGCCTGAGCCAGTTCGGAGGTGGTGCGAGCGTGCTGGGCCGCGTGCGCATCGAGTCCGGCCAGGTCGGGCAGACGGGTAATCAGTTGCGTGTACAAGTGGGCGCGGGCCAGCGACTCCAGCCCCAGTTCCTGCCAATCGCTGCGCGGGTCCCACTCGCCCGTGGCGCCGCTGATGAGTCCGTGCACCAGCTGGGTGATCTGGTCGCCGATCACCTGGAAGGCCTGGTCGTGGTCCATCTCGCGCAGCCGCACCGTGGTGGTCTCCGGCCGCTCGCTCTGGTCGTGGGCCCAGGCCCGCAGAGGTAGCCGAACTGGGGTGTGGGTGGTCGGTGTGGGCCAGCGGGGGGTGAGGCCGTGGGTGTACAAGTGGGCCAGCGCCATCAGCAGGTTCTCCTGCGGCTCGGCCGGGCCCGCGGTGGTCACCACCGGCGGGTCGACCTCATAGCGCCGATCGGCTTGGGCCAGAGTGGAGGTCAGGGACGAGGCCAGCACCGAGCGCGCACCGATCTCCACCAGGACCACGGGGCGGCCCGGTTCGATCACCGATGTGAGCGCCTGGTGCAACTGGACCGGTTCGCGCAGTTGCCGCCCCCAATAGGGGCCGTCCATCTCCGTGCCCTTCAGGCGCACACCGGTGGCGGTGGAGATCAGGCAGGTGCTGACCACACGTGCCCCGATGCTGGTGAGCAGGTCAGGCAGACGCTCGGCCTGCTCGGCGACCAGGGGACTGTGTGCGGGCGGGGCATCGGCGATCACGCGCACCCACTGACCCTGGGAGTCCAGCTCCTGGGCCAGATCCTGCAGTTGCGCAAGAGGGCCCGACAGCACAGTGGAGGCGGGTCCATTGATCGCGGCCACCGCCAAAGGGGGCCGGGACCGGGTCACCTCACGGGCCTGCTCCAGGGGCAAAGAAGTAGCTGCCAGAGCACCCGCGCCGACCTGTTCCTGCAGCAGCAGGCTGCGTTCGACCACCACCGTGGCCGCGTGGTCCAGACTCAGGGCCTGAGCGGTGTGGGCGGCGGCGATCTCGCCCAACGAGTGGCCCACCACCACATCGGGAACCACACCCCATGAGCGCAACAGCTCGGTGGCGGCCACCTGCCAGGCCCACTGCACCGGTTGGATGCACGCCAGGCCGTCGAAGGCCCCAGGCGGTCGGCCTCCGCGGGCCGAGCTCACGGCAGCCATCGCACGCTCGTAGGTGTGGGCGAAGGCCGATTCGGTACCAAGCCCGTGCGCTCCCACCGGTCCGTGGGGGTGGGCGCCGTGCCCGGGGTAGACGAAGACCACCTGCGGTTGGCCCCGGGACCGGCGCGGCCCGGCTACCCGCAGCCCGGTGCTGCCCCGGCCCACCTGGTTCAGCCCGTGGGCCAGGTCGGGCACCGAGGTGGCCACGGTGGCCGCACGCGCCCCGGTGTGGTGGTCACGCCGGTGGGCGGCGGTGGCGGCCACCGCATCCAGGGCGGACCCGTGTCCGGTCAGGTCCTGGGCCCAGGCGGTGGCGGTTGCGGCCAGGGCGGTGGGACTACTGGCCGAGATCGGCACCACGTGCGCGCGCCCTGCCCGGGCGCTCTGGTGATGTTGGGCTTGTTGCGGGCCTTGTCGAACGATCACGTGCGCGTTGGTCCCACCAAACCCCAACGCCGATACGCCCGCGGTCGGCGTGTGCGCCCTCCTCGGCCAGGGCTGGGCCGTGGTGGGCACCCGCACGTTCATCCGACCCAGGGCGGGAATCGGAAAGGTGTGGTGGATGGTTGCTGGGATCACCCCGTGCTCCAGGGACAGGATGACCTTGATCAGGCCGATGATCCCCGCGGCCCCTTCCAAGTGGCCGATGTTGGTCTTGACCGACCCCACCCACAAGGGGGAGTCCTCGCTTCGCCCTTGGCCCAGGACCCGGCCTGCGGCGCGGCCTTCGGCACTGTCGCCGACCGGGGTGCCGGTGCCGTGCCCCTCGATGTAGTCCACGTGGTGGGGGTTGATGCCGGCCACGGCGTAGGCGCGTTCGAGCAGGTCGATCTGGCCGTCGGGGTTGGGGGTGCCGATCGGCTGCTTGGCTCCGTCGGAGTTGGTGAGGCTGCCCGCCAGTACGGCCCGGGCCCGGGTTGCGGTGGCGCGGGTATCTGCGGTGCGTTGCAAGACGATGACGGCGCCGCCCTCACCTCGCACGAACCCGGTTCCGGCCCGGTCGAAGGCGTGTACCCGTCCGTCGTTGGCCAGCACACCGGAGGCGGCGAACATGCGGGTGTGGGTGTCCAGGCCCAGGATGTTGGTGCCAGCGACTACGGCCAGGTCGACTTCGCCGCACTCCAACGCCTGGCGGGCCCGGTGGATGGCCACGAGGGAGGCCGAACAGGCGGTGTCGATGGTCTCCGAGGGGCCGGTCCAGTCAATGAGCCGGTGCCGGGAGGCGCGGTTGGCCAGCATGGACGGCAGAGCACCGGCGGTGTCGACCATGGTGCCGCCCTGCCCCGGCCCCAGGCGCAGGAGCGCCTGGTCCAGGCAGGAGGAGCCCACCCACAACCCCACGCGTTGCCCGCGGTGGGAGGCCAAGGACAGCCCGGCATCCTGAAAGGCCTCATCGACCAACTCCAGGATCATCTTCTGCTGGGGGTCCATCACCTCCACCTCGGTGGGGGAGAGCCCGAAGTGGTCGGCGTCAAAGCGGAGCTCGGGTTCGGTGAGGATCGCCGCGGGCAGGAGGGAGGCGCGCGGGTGGTCACCAGTGTGGTTGGTGACCAGGTCCCGGCCTGCCATGAGGGCGTCCCAGAACTGCTGTGGGGAACGGATGTGTCCGGGCAGGCGGCAGGACAGGCCCACCACCGCGATCGAGGCGGTCATCGCTTCACCGCCACCCAGATGCCGGTGCACCCCTGGACACCGACGTCGGCGTCGGGGAAGTGGGCGCGCACCATGGTGCGCAGGTCTTCGAAGGTGTCACCGGTGTTGGCGAAGATGTTCTTGCGGCCGTTGTAGATGCGCATCAACAACCGCGCGAAGGCGTTGAGCTGCACCCCCTGGCCGCTGGCCAGGATGGTGGCGCCGTAGAACACCCCGTCGGACTTGAGCACCCGGTGCGCCTCGGCGAGGAAGAGCAGCTTCTCCTGCAGCAAAGCGCCGCGCAGGGTGTGGATCACCATCATGCAGTCGATGGAGTCCACGCTGTGATCGGGCAGGTCTTTCCAGGCAGCCAGTACGTCCTGCCAGTGCCCGTGGACCGTGATCGGGCGCCGACCCAGGATGCGGGTGGCCATGCCCAGACACTGCGGGTTGAGGTCCATCAGGTGCAGAGCGCGCACACGCGCGGGCAGGTGGCGCAGAAAGCGGCCGTTGCCCGGGCCGATGGACAGGTGCGCCCGGCCTGTCCGGGTGCGGTAGGCGTGGCGGATCCACCGGTTGGAGATGCCCCAGGCCAGGGGGTGGCTGATCCAGTGCACCCAGACCGTGTAGATGACGTACAGGACGAACCGGTTGTAGATGCCGGGGTTGGGCTGGTTGGTATGGGCGTGGGGATCGGCGGGGCTGGATTCAGGCATGGGGGAACCTCACATCGGCGATCGCGCTGACGGTGGGGAGGCAGGCAAATCAGGGGTTGAGGAGCCAACCGAGGGTGGCGGGGTCGTCCCAGCCGACCACCATGCGGTCGGCCTGGTCCTGGAAGGTGAAGTTGCCGGCGAACCGTTGGGTGATGTGCTCGGGCAGGGTGCCGGACCAGAAGTCGGTGACCAGTTCGCTGAAGACCGACGTGTGCTGGCCGTGCTGGGTCCAGTAGTCCTGGTAGGCCGCTTCGAGGAATGCAGCGTCGGCCAGGGGGCGGCCTTGGTCGAGACGGTCGAGGATGTGTGTGGCCACGGTCGCGGCCACGCGGGTGGAGGCGTTGGCGCCCTGACCCGAGGTGGGGTCGACTGTCAGGACGGCATCGCCGATGCCCAGGATGGGAGTACTGCCGATATGGATGACGGGGCGGCGCACCCTCGGGGTGATCGAGCGCAGTAGCCGGGACTGTTCCAGGCAGGGTGCCTGCAGGGTCCACGCGGCCAGGTCGGGTGTGTGGGCGCTCAGAGTCGCGTGGGCATGAGGCCAGGCCGCGTCCAAGCGGCGGTTGTGGGAGATCGGCTCGCCGTTGGCGGGTGTGATAGCGGGTATCGGATCCATGGGGCTATCGGCGCGCGCGTAGACCTGCACCGCGGTGGCGGGAACCAGATCGGGGGCCAGCCCTTGGCCTCGCGTCTTTGTGGCCAATACGGGGTAGCAGAAGATTTCGCCGTGCGGTGTGGTGGTCACCTGGACGTCAGGGCCGGGGGGTGAGCCTTCGAAGTGGGTTTGGAAGACGATGCGGGTGGTGGGGGACAGGTAGGTTCGCGGGAATTTCGGTGCCAGGTGGGTGTCGTTGTCCCCGGTGGCGACGATCACCAGGTCGTACATGCCGCTACGCGCGAACCATTCCAGGGTCTCGGCTCGTAGGGTCTGCACGTGAATGTGGGCGCCGCGGGGGTTGGTGGTCTCCTCGCGCTCCACTTGCTGGAGCCATTGGGCGGTTTTGGCGCCGTGGTCGATGGCGGTGCCGATGCCGTTCTGGTTGCCGGTGAACGTCTGCCGCGTTCCATCCCCGGGGGAGACGGTGAATCCGATGGTGCGAAAGACGGGGGAGAGACCGGACCAGAAGTCGAGCTTGGCGTCCTTCTCCATGCCGTACACGGCGGGGAAGGTCATCTGGGTCAGCCGGGAACCATCCAGGAGTTCCTCGGTGGTGTGGCGGGTGTACAGGTCCACGCGGATGTCGGCGTCAGCGTTGGTCAGGGCTGTAGCCAGGCCCAGGCCCGCATGCCCGGCCCCGGCGATCATGATGCGGCTCATCCCCAGGCCTCCGTTCGTGACCGGTGCAAGCGCACCTCGCGCAGGATCATGAGCAAGCAGCTCGGGTCGGTCGCATCGACCATCACCACGGGTACGTGCTCGGCCAGGGACAAGGCGTCACGGACTTGGTGGGCGTCCAGGTCGTGTTCGCTGGCCAGGTGCACCACGACCACCAGGGGCAGCTCCTCCTGGTTGGTGAGCATCGCCGCGCTGTCGGCGCCCTGGGCCAGGTCAGTGTCGTTGACCAGGAGCAGTGCCGCTTCAGCGTCGCGGGCCAAGTCCGGCCACAAGCCCACCAGGGTGGGTAGCCCCTGCACACCGGTCATCGCCAGGTTGAGCGTGTTGCTGATGCGTTGGAGGGAGTGCAGGACGGGGTCTGCCTCGCTAGCGGGGGTGTCGGCGGTGTAGACGGTGCCTACCTGGCTCAACAGGTGCCGCAACACCCCTTCTCCGTGTGGGGCAACGGTGAGGAGTTTGGTGGTCTGGCACTGGGGTGGGCGGCCCTGCAGCCAGTCCAGGACCTGGTCCAGTGCGCTGGGTCCGTCGGGATAGGCGATCGGTGAGTGGGGCACCAAGCGGTGATCGCTGATGAGGTGGGCCACGGCGGTCATGGCCAGGGCTACGGGGACGTCGATCATCGCGGCCACCTCGACCACAGCCACCGGGCGCTGGGCTTGCCAAGCTGCCGCCAATACTCGCGACTCCGGATCGGTAGCCTCCGGGGCTGGCGCTGTGGTGTGAAAGGCGGGGGCGATGAAGGTGTATTCGGAGATGCGCAACCGGGGGGCGCGTGCGGTCGCCCGGGGATGAGCAGCACGATGCTTGAGGTGGGCGGTAATCATGCGGCGAGGGCTCCCCTCAGGTGCTGCAGCTGACCCACCCGGTCGGGGGCATGTTGCGGTAGGTGCGGGTCTAGGGCGGCCAGGAGCTCTTGTGCGGCGCTACTTGCCGCCGTGATGGTGGAGCCTTCGGCCACCCACACGCCTAGGCCGAGAGCGGGGGTGGCCTGGAGTAGGACTACGGGCCCGCGGGAGTAGCGGCACACAATGCTGTCGCACTCGCCCAACCTGTGATGGAGTCCCCAGCTATTGGCCATCGAATGCAGGCAGCCCACAAGTGCCGACCGCTGCTCGGCCTCTTCCATGCCCAGTGAGGCGCTGTAGGCGTAGGCGACGCTGTCGGTGTGGAAGAGCAGCAGGTGGTCGACGCTCGGCGTTGCTGTCACAAAGCGGGTGAGGTAATCGGGTACAGACTCCGGGCAAGAGGGGTGTTGTTCGGCCATGCCCCCACTATGGAAAAGCGCACCGAGCCGTTCCATTCCCTCTGGGAATATTCTGTATATTCCTGATATTCCTGTTGTTCGAAGCCCTCAGGGGGTGTTCGAATAGGTGGTTATCACCAGTGAATTCAGTTCCCGGGGGTGTCGATGAGGGAGGTGAGGGCCTCGGTCAGTGCCTGGGGGTCGGTCAGGTCCGGCAGGACCCGGTCGGCTCCGGCCTCGCGCAACTGTGCTTGGGTTGTGGTGCCCGAAGCCACGCCGATCACCTGAGCGCCGCCCTCGCGGCCCGTGGTGACATCTTCCAGGGAGTCACCGACGATCACGGTGTTGAGGCGGGTGAAGTCTGCGTTGTGCTGTGTACCAGCCCGTTGTTGGGCGATGCCTACCAGGTGGGGGCGGTGGGGGTCGTCGCTGGAGTAGCCGCCCAGTGCGGTGTCGACGAAGTCGGCCAGGCCGAAGGTGTCCAGTTTGATCTGGGCGCTGCGTTGCAGGTTGCCGGTGACCACGCTCGCCACCCAGGCGGGATGGGCGTGGACGGTGCGCAGGGCCTGACGTGCTCCGGCCAGCAGCTGGCCGTGCTCGTGCATGTGCCCGCGTTGCTGCCAGAGCCGGTCGGGAAGTTCGGCCAGGGCCTGCTTGACCAACGCCTCCAGGTCCGCCTCGCGCGCTCCGTTGCGCCGCAGGAGCTCCTGGACGGCCAACGGTACGGTCCTGCCGGTACCTTTGGCCGGCAGGTGTTCGGCCGACGTGTTGAGCAGATCGCGGACCAGTTGACGGTAGATGAGCCGGTCGGTCTCACCGACGTAGACCAGGGTGCGGTCGATGTCCCACAGAATCAGGGAAGAGGCGCTCATGGAAGGGGCTCCAACAGGGTGCGTGCGCGGCCGAACACTTCGGTGACGTCAGTGTGGCCGCGGTAAGGGGACAGCAGGTCCAGCAGGTCGCGGATCTGCTGTTCGGTGCGGGCGGAATTGAGGCCTTCCAGCCGGTCCAGGGCCAGGTGCGTGCGCGCGCACGCCTCGCCCGGTTCTCCCATGGCTACCAGGGTCTTGGCGGCTCGCACCTGGGCGCTGGTTTGGTTGCGCACATGGGCGGGGCTGTATCCGAGCAGAGCCTGATCGATCTGGGTCAGAGCCTGCTGTGTGTGGCCGGTCTGCAGCAGCACGGTTCCGCCCTGGCAGGCCAGCTCACCCTCGTCGATCCAGTACAGCCACCCCGGGTCATCTGCGCAGCGGCCCTGGGCGAAGGCCTCGTAGGCCTGGTCGAGGGCGCGCCGAGCTCGGAGTTCATCCCCGGCGGCCGCATGCCCTCGGGCCTGGCGAATCCACAACAGGCACTCCACCCGGGGGCTGGCCAGGCCGCGCACCCGGTGTAGAGCGGTGGAGGCCATCAGGGCCGCCTCCTCGCCTTGGCCGTTGCTGTAGGCGTGCACGGTCAGATAGGAGATGATGCCGACCCCCAAGAGAGGGTCGTGTGCGTCGTGGGCCAGCCCCAGCCCGGCCAGCAGCAATTCCTGGGCGTTGTCATCGCCGGCGTCGACGGCCATCCACCCGGCTAGGCCGGTCAGGTCGGCGGTCAGTCGCAGCAGGCGGTGTCGCTGAGCCTCGGATGCGCCTCCTCGCGAGAGGAGTTGGCGCATCATCTGCAGTTGGGGTGCCACGCTCGCACGCAGCGTCGCGCTGGCGCCGCCCTGGGCGTCGGCCATCCGGATGGCATCGACGATGTCGGCGAACTGGTCGCACAATTCATCGGAGACGCCGTGTTGGTGGGCCATGGGGGGTGTACTGGCGGCCAGGGCCCAGCCCATGACCTGTCCCACCAGGCCTGCTCCAGCCAGGGTGAGGGCGGTGCGTCGGTTGGGTGGTGCGAGTGCGCGGTCCAAGGCGGTCAAGGCGTCAATATCTCCCCACTGGGGCGGTGGTGCCGTCAGGGGTTCCCTCTCGGGCGCGGCTGATACCTGCTGACCCCGCACGGCGGGCACATGGGGCGTAAAGCGGGCCAGGGCGCGCTGCAGTGTACGCCGGTCCTGGACAATGAGTGACCCGGCGTTGATCTTGGAGATGGTGCTCTGGCGCAGTCCGCCCAGAACCGCTCCGACCTGAGTCTGCGTGAGGCGGGTGCAGTCCAGGAGCAACCGCACGATGGAGGTCAGGTCACGGTCGGCCACCCAGGCGTGCAGTTGGGGGTCTGCCAGAAGGCCTGCGGGGATGCAGGGGCAGCGTTGAAGGTCCTGATCGCAATTGCTGCAGGCCACAGCAGCTACCTTCCCGGGGTCAGTGGTCGATGGTGGTCAGGGCGTGCCGGTATTCGTGGGTCCAGTCGGCGCCCTGTTGCTCGGCCGGAAGGTGGTCCAAACCGGTGGTCAGCAGGTCGCGGGCGACGTCGGTGTTGCCCAGGCCGATGTGGGCCAACCCGAGGTTGAGGTGGTGAAAGGTGGGGGTGAGCCAGTACGCGGTGGGCGGGGGCGGAAGTGCTGCCGCCACCTCGGCGATGCGCATCCCGCTGTCCAGCGTGCGCTGGGCCTGCTCGTACTCGCCCAGGAGCGCGTGCCCGTGGGCGGCCTGGATGGCATCGCCCACCCGTTGCGCGGGGTGAGCGCCGGGGGTGTGCCACGCGGCTGAGAACCAGGCCAACAGGGTCGGAGCATCCCCGCGTCGACGCGCGATGTAGCCCAGAAAGTTGCGGGCTTGGGCCACGAGCGGGCCCTGGTTCACTTCCTTTGCTAGGGCTGCGGCGCGTTCCAGGACGGTGACCGCTTGATCCAGTTGGCCGGCAGAAGCCAACAGCCACCCTTCGAACTGAACCCATTCGGCCGCCACCGTCCTCAGAGCCGCGGAGTGGGGCCCACGTGCTCGATCGGCGGCCGCAGCCATGGCCGCTGCGTGTGATCGGGCCGAGGGCAGAACGGCCTCGGCGCCGATGAGGTCGTCCAGCCGCCGCTGGGTCGCCAGCATGCGGGTGACGACCTCGATCGTTGCTGCATCCACCCGTTCAGGGCGATCCAGTAGGTGTTGCACCTGATCTGCGTGGCTCGTCAGCGGGCTCGCTGTGTCGTGGTGCAGGTGCTCTGGCGCTCCCAAGCCCATCAGAGCTTGGCGGTTGCGGTCCAGGCGCATCAGTGGAGCGCCTAACAACAGGCGGTGGATGGTGCCTGTGGATAAGCCGGTGATGCGGGCCAGGGCCTCGCGCGACATGTGGGGGAGTTGGTGGTGAGCGAGACGAATTACGGTGGCGGCGTCCTCGTCCTGGATTGCCTGTGCCACGTCTTCCGCGGTCCAGAATGTCGCGGGTATGCAGGTGCATCCTTTCGTGGCAGGTCGGGTTCGTGGGCGGCCGCAGTGAGTGCACAACACCTTTTCAACCTCACCTGCTGTGTGGACTCGGCTTTGAACAGGATAGAAGGCAGTAGGGAAAGGGCAAAGCCGCGTTGACTACGATGTCCTGTGGTTCGTGGATCCGCGGGGTTGTTTCTGTGTGTGACGAATGATCGGTGCAGGTCGGTCCGGGTGTAAAGCGGTGTGCCTTTGTGCTGGTTGTTGCGTGCCGGTGCTAGTGAGTGCGATTTCAGATCCTGAGGCGCAGGGGGAGGTGGTTCACTCTGGTCTGGGGTGGGTGGCGCTGGTCGGGCGCGCGGAGGTTCTGCCTTGATCTGCCCCGTCATGGGGGATGAGGCCCGTGGGTATTTCGAGAGGTGGGTCCTTGGGGTTCAAGGGGATCCAGGCGGTGGTGGCACCGGTGGAGACGGTGGTCATGCCCCAGTCGCGTGCGTGTGGGACATGGAGTCGCACCTCGCCGCGATCGACGACCATAACGACCGCGTCTGCGGTGTAGTGCACCTTCCGGTCCGCGCTGGACTGTACGTCCAGGGGCACGGGGGCGGAGATGACCACGTACGTGTCCCACTCGGCCGGTGGTTCTGTCCACACAGGATCGGTAGGGCGGGCGTAGTCGCTGGGGAGGATCCACCGCCGCTCCCCAGGCGCGCCCGGTACGCCCAGTGTGCGAAGGACCTCGAGTGAGCGACGTATGTCCGGGGAACTCTTTTCTGACTCCCATTTGGAAATGGTGGCCTGGCTGGTTCCGGTCAGTCGAGCGAGCGCGGACTGGGACAGGTGGCGGGTGAGCGGGTGCGCGCGCAGCAGTCGCACCACATGGACGACATCGAGTCGTTCGATCGCCTCGACCATGGCCGGTAGGCGCCATAGGGAGGGGGGCAGGCACGCGCAGGGCTGTAACGATGCGCTGCGAGATCGCCCGCAGTTGGTGCACAGGTCAAGCAATGCGATTCCTGGGGTTGAGTGCCTTCCATCGGCGACCGGATGGGCGGGCTTGGGCAAGGAAGTGGGCGCTGCCGCGCCACTCGGTCCGCTCGTGCCGTGACCCGTAGGTAGTGGTGGCGGTCCACTGCACGGAGGCCACCCCGGGTAGGCGTTCCGTTACCACCTTTATCCCGCTGGGCAAGACGGTACGCTGCACGTGTCCTGTGTGGTCCCCGGGTTCGAGGCGGGTCACTGCGGTGCAGGGCTTCTGGTTGACGGCCTGTTGCGGAGAGGTCATGAGTGCTTTCTGGGTTCGCCCTGAAGTGGAGAAGAGGACCCCGGCCTGGGGCGGGGTTCACTGCGCCGTGCGGCCGTTCCGTGCTGGGGGCACCGGGTCCTCCAAATCGGGGCCCACCATGACCACGGTCTCTGCCTGGCCCAGTAGTTCACTGGCGACCTGACGCACGTCCTCGTCAGTGACGGCGAGCACGCGCTCGTGCTCCTGGTCCAGGTCGGAGTAGCCGGAGTTCGCGTACAACTCCTGTTGGGCCAATGCTGCGGTCCGATGACCGGTCGAAGCGATGCCCAGCCCTGCCTGTCCGGCCACATATCCGCGGGCGCGGGCCACCTCGTGTTGAGTGAGCCCTTCCTGCGCAATCGCGGCCAGCTCATCTCGGCAGACCTGCATCACCTCAGAGGCCCTACGTGGGCTACACCCCAGCCGCATAGACCAGATCCCGGTATCGGCCATCGCCACATGCCGGGAGCGGATCGTATAGACCAGCCCTCGCCTCTCACGGACCTCCTGGTACAGCCTGGAGCTGGGGGCGTTGGCGATCATTGCGTTGAGCACCTGCACGGCGGGTAGGCGGGGGTCGCTGTGCGCCAAGCCCTTCAGCCCCATGGTGATGACCATCTGCTCGTTGTGACGAACCACGTGCTTGGTGCCGCTGAACACCTCCACCAAGTTGTTCGCCTGGCGGGGCAGCGACGGGGCTGTCGCCCCAGCCTGTTGCAGCCGGGTGGAGAATGCCTGCCGGATCTGCTCGACCAGACGATCATGGTCCACACCGCCCGCGGCGGTCACAATCAGGTTGGCTGGCGTGTAGTGGCTCCGGTAATAGGCATCCAACTCATCACGGCTGATTCGCGCGAGGCTCTGGGCGTTTCCCACGACCAGTCGCCCCAGGGCAGAGTCCTCACCGAACATCGCTGTGGCCAGCTCGTCATGGGCGTGAACGTCTGGCCGGTCGCGGCGCGTGGAGATTTCCTCGAGGATCACCGGGCGCTCGGTGGCGACCTCGTCTGCGGGCAGGATCGCGTTGGCGACAACATCGGAGATCACATCGACCACCGCGGGCAGGTCAGCGGCGAGCGAGGCGGCCCAGTACCCGGTTTGCTCGCGGCTGGTGAAGGCGTTGTGCTCAGCTCCCACGCTGTCGAGTTCTGCGTTGATCTGTGCCCAGCTGCGACGGGTAGTGCCCTTGAACAACATGTGTTCGAGGAAGTGGGTGACGCCCGCTAGCTGGGCGGGTTCATCCCTGGACCCGTTGGCGGCGACGATGCAGAACGTCGCCGTGGACTCCGCGGGCACGTGTTCTGTAATCACACGCAGCCCACCAGCAAGGACAGTGCGCCGCACCTGCCCGGAGAAGCGACCATTCTCGGCCAGGGCCAGTGTGGACTCGGGTTGCTGCTCGGCTGCCACAAGGGGGGTGCTCATACGTTCCTTCTGGGTCGGGTGCGAGCTCTGGGAGAAGGCCCCGTATCAGGACCGGTGCAGGGTGGTCCCCGAGGAGCGCTTCGGGGACCACCCGCCCGCCGACGGCGTCCCCCAACCCGTCGACGGGCGGCCGCCTGAAGAGCCCTGAGCCAGAGGGCCCAGCAGACGGGTTAGCGGGGCGCGCACGCCCTGCGAGGGATCAGGCCACTAGGCCGAAGTGCGCACCAGAGCCGCCCAGGCCCCGCGGGGGAAGGCCAGCTGGACCCGGTCGGGATTTTGGGTGTCACCCAGCACCACCGCGCCACTGTCCTGGAGCTGGGCAGCCGCGCAGTTGGTGGCGCCCTGCGATGCCTCGGCCTTGTGCCACACCCCGTGGGTGAGGGACCTACGGCCCTGGGTTTCCACGATCTGCATGAGTAGCCTTTCTAGATCCGATATCGGTCGGACCCTGGGGGCGGCTGCTACCGCGAATCCCCAGGGGTGGGCCCGCGTGGGCCCGACGGTGCCCCCACTTGGTGGTGGGGGCACCGAGCCTTTTAGCCCTTCTCAGCGAAGGCGGCGATCAAGCCCGATTGATGGGAGAAGGTGTTGTCCGCGTAGTAGTGAAACCGGGGCCACCCCGAGCGGTGCAAGAGCTCCTGCACCTGCTCGCCGGTTCGGTCCACGAGCTGACTGTGGCCGCCATAGTCAGCGACACGTTCGTTGTAGACCGCACCGATCTCGACGTCCGCGGGTGCGGATAGATGAGTCAGGGCGAAGACGCTGCCGGGGGCGAGGCGGTCAGCGAGCGCCTGGGCCAGTCGTTGGAACTGCCCGTCGTCCAGGTGCGCCAGCGTCAGGGTCGCCACGACGCCCACTGGGGCGGACAGGTCGAACCGGAGCTCGAGTGCGGCCATCACCCAGTCGGAATCGGTCAGGTCCAGGTCGAGTACTCCGACCCTGTGGCCGGCCACCAGAGCTGGCCACTCCCACCACGCCCGCGCCTGAGCCAGCACTTCGAGGTCCTTGTCGATGTACAGGGTGTGGGCCATGGACTTGTGGCGGTACTGGTTCTGTGCATGAAGTGTGGTGGGCATGGGGTCGTCCACGGACACGGCGCCTGCCAGGCCGCATCCGAGGTCAACGACCTGACTGGCATGGTCCGTGACCAGGTTCCACAGGAGTTGCCGGGCAATCGGCTGATCCTTGACCTGGTGCATGATCCCGGGCCAGTGCGCGACCAGACTCTCGGCCACCTGCCGGTCATCGTTGTAGGAGCCCTTGCCTGAGGCGAGGTAGGAGAACACCCGGGCTGAGGTGGGGAGGCTGAGTGCATCGCCGCTGATGAGCGTGCCGCTGCGGGCGGCGCCGGGGTGTGCCATGAGTTCTCCAACGCGGGTGGATCGTGTGCCTGTGACGGTTGGCGCGAAAG
Source organism: Nocardiopsis nanhaiensis (assembly GCF_054778635.1). Classification (NCBI taxonomy): domain Bacteria; kingdom Bacillati; phylum Actinomycetota; class Actinomycetes; order Streptosporangiales; family Nocardiopsidaceae; genus Nocardiopsis; species Nocardiopsis nanhaiensis. The sequence continues at coordinate 1,384 of NZ_BAAGZJ010000024.1, read as the reverse complement.
GGCTGTGAGAAGGAGGTCTGGACGTCGCATCGGCTGCAGTGCGAGCGCCTGGTGGCGTGGCCGCCGTTGGGCCTTCAGGTACCTGTCTCCTACGGCCTCCGGGGCGCGGTGGCGGTGCTGACCAGGAAGATCTGGTCGACACGGGTGTCAGTCAGTGGGCGTCTACGGTTCTCCCTGCCGCGGAGCGGGGACGGGGCAGGGCCCTGGCTGGTTGGTGGATTTCAGGGCGAACCAGGTCTGCGCGCTCGTGCTCATCCCACTGGCGTGCGCGTCCTGGTTCGCTCGGGAGGATTCGCGTGCCTGGCCTCCGTCGGGCAACTGCCGCAGGAACGCGGTCAGTCGGAGGCGGGCTAGGTCGGTGGCAATGTCGGCAGCGCTGCGCTGGCCTGCCCTCATCTGGGCGGGTGCGGTCTCCTCGAACAACGGTGGGTAGGGTTGGACGATCGCCGGGGCGTCTGCTGGCTCTGGGGGGACCATCCTGGTCTCCTTCCACGCGGGGGTTGGGCCGGGTCCCGCCGTGCCGATAGCGGGACCCGACAAGGGTGGAGGGGCAAGCCCTGCCGAGGGAACACGGCCTGGCCCTGGCCACCCGGTCAAGGAAGTTCCAGCCGGGCCCGGACCGTGACGAACCCGTCGGCCAGCATCTCCGGTTCCCAGAACATGGATAGCTGCTCGACGCGGTGCAGGCCGCCATTGCGGGCAACGCCGGAATCCGGAAAAGAAAACGGCCGCCCGGGGACGGATCCGCTGTCGGTCACCGCCACAGTGAGCAGGAACCCGCTACGGGAAAGCTCAACCTGGATGCGGCCACCAGGAAGTCCAGAGGCGGTGTGCTGGACGGCGTTGTCCATGAGCACCCAGGCGATACTGGCTGCCGCCCAAGCGATCCGCGTTGCTTCTTGGGCGTTGGTGATGCCTTCGCCAGCGTGGGCCTGGACCCAGTCCTGCGCTTCGAAAAGCGCGCTCGGAGTGGTGCCGCAGATGATGCCAACCGCATGGCGCGCGCCACCGTAGTCGATCGGGACCAGGTCAGGCGTGGGCCTGGCCTGGGTGGGTGGCTCAGCGGTATACTGCACTCGTCTCACCTCGTTCGTCGTCCAGGTGGGGCATTCACCTCGGCAGCCGCGCCTTCCCAGTTCGGCTGTCGGGGTATTTTTGTGCCCGTCTGTCCTTTTCGGGGTATAAGCCACTGTGTGTAGGAGATTCTCCGAATTTCACTTCTGCTTCTCCGTAGCCACACCATCCCTGAGTGAAACCGGCTCTTCCCAGATGAAGGTGTAGGTCGGCCGGGCGCGTCGGTCCGCAGATAGACGTCGAGGTCTCCCGACGATGGAGGTTCCTACGCCATCCATCCGAAAGACCTCGACGTGCCCGACGCTACCCC